>JAJYTV010000015.1 GCA_021792885.1 Bacillota bacterium | reverse complement strand
GGCGTTCGTCCTCGAAGGTGTGTCCGAACGGCGCATGCGCGATGTCGTGCAGCAGGGCGGCCGCCACCGTCGCGTCCGCCCAGCCGTCCTGTGCGCGCCCGATCGCAGAGAGCATCAGCCCCGCGGCGTGGGCCGCGCCGAGCGAGTGCTCGAAGCGGCTGTGCTGCGCACCTGGGTAGACGAGGTACGCGAGGCCGAGCTGGCGCACGCGGCGCAGGCGCTGCATCTGCGGCGTGTCGAGGAGTGAAGTCGCCCAGTCGGGCAGCGTGATGTCGCCCCAAACGGGGTCGCGCACCAGCATCAGCGCCACGCCTCCTCGACGGCCGCATTGAAATCGAGCGGGGACGAAGGTCCCTCGCCGAAGTGCATCAAGAACTCCCTGTTGCCCGAAGGTCCCAAGATCGGCGAGGGGCAGACGCCGAGCGCCGAAAGCCCGAGCCCGTCCGCAAGCGCCGCGACCTCCTCCAGCACCCTGCGGTGCACCGCCGGGTCGCGCACGACGCCGCCCTTTGCGACGAACGCCCTGCCCGCTTCGAACTGGGGTTTGACGAGGGCGATCACGTCGGCGGCCTGGGCGCGCAGGTCGCGCAGCGCGGGCACGACATGGCGCAGGGAGATGAAGGAGAGGTCGAGCGTGAAGAGCGAGATCTGCTCGGGCAGGTCTCCCGCGCGCAGGTAGCGCAGGTTCGTGCGTTCGAGCACCACGACGCGCAGGTCCTCGCGCAGCGGGAGTGCGAGCTGGCCGTAGCCGACGTCAACCGCATAGACCCGCTGGGCGCCATGCCGCAGGAGAACGTCCGTGAAGCCTCCGGTCGAGGCGCCGGCATCCAGCGCGACGCGACCTGCGACGGGCACGGCGAAGCGCTCGAGCCCCTCGAGCAGCTTCAGCGCGCCGCGCGAGGCATACGGGAAGGGTGCCTTGAGCTCGATCACCGACTCCGCGGCGACGGCCATCCCCGCCTTCTCGGCCGCCTTCCCGTCCACCAGCACCTGGCCCGCGAGGATCAGCGCCTGGGCACGGCTGCGCGTCTCGCACAGCCCGCGCGCCAAGAGCGCCTCGTCAAGACGCGTCCTGGTTGACATCGAGCGTCCGCTGCACCCGCTTCGCGATCTCCTGGGGCGTCAGGCCGCACTCCTCGAGCTGCTCCTGGCGCGAGGCGTGCTCGATGTAGCGGTCCGGCACGGCGAAGCGCTCGAACCGGCCGCGGTAGGACTGGCGCGCGAGCTCGTCGAGCACGGCATCCCCGAACCCGCCCTGCTCCGTGCCGTCCTCGATCGACGCGACCAGCGGGTACTCCGCGGCGCGGCGGACCATCTCCTCGTCCACCGGCTTGATGAAGCGCGCGTCGGCCACTGCAAGCGAGATGCCCTGCGCGTTCAGGATTTGCGCCGCGTCGAGGGCGACCTGCACCATCGCCCCGACCGCAAGCAGCGCCCCGTGCGTCCCTGGCCGCAGCCACTCGCCCTGGCCAATGCCGAAGGGCGTCGCCTCGCGCTGCACGCCAGGGCAGTTGCCGCGGGGGTAGCGCACCGCGAACGGGCCGTCGTGCTGCAGCGCGAGGCGCAAGAGCGCCTCAAGATCCGCCTCGTCGCGCGGGGCGGCGACGACGAAGCCGGGCACCGCACGCAGGTACGCGAGGTCGTAGAGCCCCTGGTGCGTCGCGCCGTCCTCGCCCACGAGCCCCGCGCGGTCCATGCAGAAGACGACCGGCAGCCGCTGGATGCCGACGTCGTGGATGATCTGGTCGTAGGCGCGCTGCAGGAAGGTCGAGTAGATGGCGCAGAGCGGGCGCAGCCCCTGCGTCGCCATGCCGGCGGAGAAGGCCACCGCGTGCGCCTCCGCGATGCCGACGTCGTAGAAGCGGTCCGGGTGCACCTGCCGGAAGCGGACGAGCCCTGTCCCGTCGGCCATCGCCGCGGTGACCGCGACGATCCTGGGGTCCTCCTTGGCGAGTTCGACTGCGATCGTGCCGAATGCCTCGCTCCAGCTCGTGCCGGACTTGCGGGCCGCCGTGCCGCGTCCCGTCTCCACCTCGAAGGGCGCCGTCGAGTGCCACTTGTTCGCGTCGGCGGCGGCCGGCTCGTAGCCGTGCCCCTTCTCCGTCACCGCGTGCACCAGCACGGGCCCGCCGATCTCCCGCGCGCGGCGCAGGACGGTGCGCAGCATGCCGACGTCGTGCCCGTCGATTGGGCCGAGGTAGCGCACGCCGAGCTCCTCGAAGAGCTGGCCGGGCACCAAGAGGTGCTTCACGGAATCCTTCATCCGCTCGGCCGCCTCGGCCGCGCCGCGTCCGACGAGCGGGATCGCGCGCAGGGCGGACTCGACGTCGTGCTTGAGGCGGGCGAATGCGGGAGCGGCGCGCAGGCGCGTCAGGTAGGTGGAGACCGCCCCGACGTTGGGGGAGATCGACATCGAGTTGTCGTTCAGCACGATGATCAGGTCGGTGCCGAGCTGTCCGGCGTTGTTCAGTCCCTCGTAGGCGAGCCCGCCTGTCAGGGCGCCGTCGCCCACGACCGCCGCCACGGCGTAGTTCTGCCGCTGCACGTCGCGGGCGGTCGCGACCCCGAGCGCCGCCGAGATGGCGGTCGAGGCGTGCCCCGCGCCGAACGTGTCGTGCTCGCTCTCCTCACGCCGCAGGTATCCGCTCGCGCCGCCCTTCTGGCGCAGGTGCTGGAAGATCTCGCGCCGTCCGGTGAGCAGCTTGTGCGCATAGGCCTGGTGGCCCACGTCGAAGATCAGCTTGTCTTTGGGCGAGTCCAATACGGCGTGCAGCGCGACGACGATCTCCACCGTCCCGAGGCTCGGGGCCAGGTGGCCACCGACGCGTGACACGACGTCGATGATCTCGTGGCGCAGATCGGCGCAGACCTGCCTGAGTTCGACGTCGCTGCAGTTCCTGAGGTTCCGGCCGTCGAGCAGATCTCCCGCTGCCAAGTGTCAAAGCCCCCCCCGGCGCCGCCTCGGCGGCGCCTCCAGGATGTGCAGCGGCAGGACGCGCTCGACCGCTTCGAGCAGCCGCCCCACCAGCCAGACCACGGTATCCGCCTGCCGAATGGCAAGCCCCTTTGCTGCTGATTTTAGCCCAATCGTCAATGCGGAGACGAGTGCAACCGCCACGATCGCCGCGACGGCCGCATCGCGCGCAGGCACCACCCGCACCGCGAGTCCCACCGTGAGCGCGCCGGAGACGGTGCCGGCGATGTCTCCGACCATGTCGCTGCAGACGGTGGCGACGCGGTCCGCCTCGCGCACGAGGCGCAGCGCCTTGCGCGCGCCGGGGCGCCGCGTCGCGGAGCGCGCGTGGAACGGCGTCTCGTGCGCCCGCGTCGCCGCCACGCCCACGATGTCGAAGGCGACGCCGAGCAGAATGATCAGCAGCAAGACTGGGAAGCCTAGGAACGCGGGCCAGCCGACGGTCGCGGTCTGCGTCGGCCAGGCGACGGCCAGAGCAACGACGAACGCCACGGCCGCATAGCGCAGAGCGCGCAGGCCGAGGCGCTGATTGTTCCTCTTCACGAATGCCTCCAACAAGAAGAAGGGTCGGGTGGAAGCGCGCTGGGTAAACGCTGCGTCTTAGGTCCAGCTGGCTTTCCCATCCGGGAGACCGGCCGTTGCCGGCCGGCGGTTCCCCGTTCGCCCCGGTGCGCCCTGTCGCCAAAGGCGCTGCTAGATTGCCACTCAGGACGCACTGTAATCCCCCGCGCGCCTCGCGCTAGCGAACAGCCTAGGAGTTTTCCTCGCGGCGCGTGTGTTCCCTTAGCCTCTTTTGCCACACGGGTTTCGTCCGGCAGCGGCAGCGCTTCGGGGCCCCGAAGGCATCTGCCGGAACCCGGAATCCCTCCGCGCAGCTCAAGGCAGGCTACACTGCACCAAGCGCCTGGCCATGCCCAGCACCTGGCTACAGGTACAACTCCAAGCCATAGCCGCATCCGCAGGCGGATGCGCCACGAACCTGGGCCTCCGCGGGGGTTGGGTGCGGAACCACATGCCGTTATGGGCGCCCCAACCTCCCTAACTCCCAGCACGAACCCGGACTTGGCGTTCCATGCCCGCACCAGGAGCTTCATCGATGTGCCCTTCGACGGATTTTTAGGCCCGCCCTAGGGGAGACACGTCCGGCTAGGATACTGCTCCACCCGAAAAGTTCCCGATCGGATTATACCATCGCGCGCGGGTGCTCCACGATGGCGCTCAATGCATGCGATCGGCAAGTTCTTCCATGAGCGCGAGCAGCCGCTCGGTTTTCACGCCATCTCCCGCAGCCCGCATCAGCGCGTCGCGCGCGTGCTGCGCATGTTCGTCGTACGCTGCACGCGCACCCTCGACCCCCAGAAAGCGGACGATGTTGGGACGTTCCTTGTCTGCATCCTTGCGGAGGCGCTTGCCGATTTCCGCCTCCGTACCGACGACGTCCAAAAGGTCGTCGCGGATTTGGAACGCGACGCCGAGTGCGCGCCCGTAGCTGCGCAAGGCATTCACCGCGGCCGGCGCGGCCGAGGCGAGCTGCCCGCCGGCGGCGGCGGCGGCGCCCAGGAGCGCCCCCGTCTTCGCACGCGCAACGCGGATCGAGCCTGGGGCATCCTGTGCCCCATCGAGGTCCAGGACCTGTCCGCCGACCATGCCGTCGCCGATGCCGGCTCCGGAGGCGATCTCCCGGATCGCCCCCAGCACGGCGCGCGGCGCGACGCCGTCAATGCCTGCGAGCAGGTCGAACGCGAGCGTCAGGAGCCCGTCGCCGACCAGGATCGCCGTCGCCTCGCCATAGGCGCGGTGCACCGTCGGCCGGCCGCGCCGCAGGTCGTCGTCATCCATCGCCGGCAGATCGTCGTGCACGAGCGAGTAGACATGAATGCACTCGATCGCCGCCGCCGCGGGCACGAGCGCCTGCCAGTCGGCGCCGCAGGCATCGGCCGCGAGCAGCAGGAGCCCTGGACGCAGGCGCTTTCCGCCCTCGAGCGCATAGGCCATCGCACCCGCAAGCGGGTGGTCCGTGCCCGGCGCGCCCTGGATTGCCGCCTCGATCTGCGGCAGGTATTCCGCAAGCGCCCTCACGATCCGGCTTCGCCCGTTCGCAAGTCCTCGGGCGGCGATTCCTGCGCCTCTCCGAGCAGTTCCTCGATGCGCCCTTCCGCCTGGCCGAGGATCTCCTCGCAGGTCTTCGCGAGCTGCATGCCCTCTTCGAAGAGCTTCAGGGACACGTCGAGGTCCCCACTGCCCGCCTCCAGCTGCTGCACGATCGCTTCAAGCCGCGCGATCGCCTCTTCAAACGACATCTTCCATCTCCCCCTGCGCGACGCGCTCGATGCGCGAGTGCGCCTGGCCATCCTGAAAGCGCAGCACGACCTCGTCGCCGGCCAAAAGTTCCTGGACCTTCGAAACGGGCGCGCCTTCCTTGAGTACGAGTGCGTAGCCGCGCCGCAGGGGCGCCTTCGGATCCAGCCCCTGCAGGCGGTAGTAGAGCCCCGAGAGCGCGGTGCGGCGCCGCATCGCGGCGGTGCGTCCGAGGTGGTGCAGGAGCCGAAGGTCCTGCATGAGCCGGTCGGCGCGCATCTGCACGATGTCCTGCGGCCGGCGCAGCGGCGGCCTGCCGGCGAGAGCGAGGACGCGCCTTTTGCGGTCGCTGATGCCCCTGCGAGCGGCGCCCTCCGCCCGCAGGCGCAGTTCGCGCACGTGCGAGAGGAGTTCGAGGTAGACCGGCACGCAGAGCTCCGCCGCCGCGCTCGGGGTCGGCGCACGCTGGTCCGCCGCGAAGTCGACCAGCGTGAAATCCGTCTCGTGGCCGACCGCCGAGACGACCGGCACGGGACACGCGGCGACGGCCCGCACGAGAGATTCCTCGTTGAAGGCCGAGAGATCCTCCTGCCCGCCGCCGCCTCGCCCGACGATCACGACGTCGACGCCGGGACGGCGCGCGATGCGCCCGAGCTGGCGGACGATCTCCTCCGCCGCGCCCTGTCCCTGGACCCGCGCTGGCGCAACGACGAGGTCGATCGCCGGATGGCGCCGGCGCGCGATCTGCAGGATGTCCCGCAGCGCCGCGCCCGAGGCCGAGGTGACCACCCCGACCCGTCGCGGAATGAGCGGCAGCGGCCGCTTGCGCTCCGGGCGGAACAGTCCCTCCGCCTCGAGGCGGGCTTTCAGTTCCTGCAGCCGCACGAGCTGCGCGCCGAGGCCGAGCTGCTCGATCTCCTCCGCGTAGATCTGGACTTGTCCCGCCGGCTCGTAGAACGAGACCTGTCCCGTGACGAGGACCATGTCGCCGTCCTTCGGCTGGAAGCGCACCCCGCGGAAGCGCGAGCGGAACATCACGCCGCGCAGCTGCGCGCGCTCGTCCTTCAAGGAAAAGTAGAAGTGCCCCGAGGGATGCGCCTTGCAGTTCGCCAGCTCCCCACGGATACAGACGAGGCGGAGCCGCTGCTCCGCCTCCATGATGCCGGTCAGGAGACGGGCGACTTCGAAGACGCCGAGGATCTCCACTGCATCGCCTCCAGGCAGTTGCGTAGCAGGAGGGCGATCGTCATCGGACCGACGCCTCCCGGAACCGGCGTGATGCAGCCGGCCAGCGGCTCGACCTCGCTGAAGCGCACGTCGCCCTTCAGCTTGCCGTCCTCTCCGCGGTTCGTTCCCACGTCGATCACGGCGGCGCCTGGCTTGACGTGCTCAGGCCCGACCAGACCCGCGCGCCCGGCCGCGACGACGAGGATGTCCGCCCGCCGCGTGACCTCTTCAAGCTTGCGCGTGTGCGAGTGTGCGATCGTGACGGTCGCGCCGGCGCCGAGCAGGAGGTGCGCCATCGGCTTGCCGACGATCGCGCTGCGGCCGACCACGACCGCCTCTTTGCCGTCGGGGTCGACGCCTGCCGAGCGCAGGAGCTCCATCACGCCCTGCGGCGTGCAGGGGCGCAGGCCCGGCTCGCCGAGCAGGAGGCGGCCCGCCTGCACCGGCGTGAGGCCGTCCACATCCTTCTCCGGAGAAATCGCCCGGACGACGGCTTGCGGGTCGATGTGGCGCGGCAGCGGCAGCTGGACGAGGTAGCCGTCGATCTCGTCTGCCCGGTTCAGCTGCTCAAGAAGCTGCAAGAGCGCCTGCTGCGTCGTCTCGGCCGGCAGGCGGTGCACCTCCGAGTGGAAGCCGACCTCCTGCGCGGCGCGCTCCTTGTTGCGCACGTAGACCGCAGACGCAGGGTCGTCGCCGACCAGCACGACGGCGAGCCCCGGCGGCCTGCCGTACTGCTCACGAAGGCGCGCTGTCTCCTCGGCGATGCCTTCGCGGACCCGGCGGGCGACTTCCTTGCCGTCAATGATCTGGGCCATCTGGCTGCTCCACTTCTTCCTGCTGGTTTTGATCCCGATCGCGCAAAGGCCGGCCGATCTCTCCGGCGATGCGCGCCAGAACCCCGTTGAGAAAGCGCGGCGCGTCCTCCGTGGAGTACGTGCTGGCGAGTTCGACCGCCTCGCTGACGACTGCCGTCGAGGGGATCTCCGGCTGGTGCAGCAGTTCATAGGTCGCAAGGCGCAAGAGACTGCGGTCCACGGCGGCGAGTCTTGGCATGCTCCAGCCGCGGATGAAGCGGGTGATCATCGCGTCGATCTCGTCCCGGTGCTGGAGAACGCCGCCGCAGAGCGTGCGGGCGTACTCGGCGAACCCCTCGGGCTCCCCGTCGAGCGCCTGGTGCAGTGCGACCTGGGGATCCTGGCGGCCGACGTCCATGGCGAAGAGGGCGCGCAGTGCGAGGACGCGGGACTGACGGCGCGCCATCAGTCTCGCTCCCGTGGGAAGAAACGCTCGAGGAAGCTGCCCCAGTCCGCGCTCTCGAAGTCGTAGCGCGTGCCGATATACCAGCCGACGACAGCCGCGATCAGCACGAAGAGGGCGGCGAAGAAGCCGACCTCCACGGCGAGCAGAGACCACAGGATGCCGACGCCCATGCCCACGAGGGCGCCGGGCCGCTCCTGCCAAAGATGCTGCCAAAACTCCTTCATCTACTCCACCCGCCCGCGCCGGGTTTCCGGGCTGATGTGGTCGATCTCGACGCGCACGCGCACGACGTTGATGCCGACGACGCGCTGCACCTGCGTCTGGACCGCATCCTGGATCGTCGCCGCCAGGTCCGCGATCGGGGTCTCCGGGCCGACCGTCGCGCGCACCCGCACCGACAGACCCTCCTCCCAGTTCTCTATGAGCGCCTTGGCATCCCGCACGCCTGCCACGTTGCGCACGAGGCGCTGCACCATGCCCTCGATCGCATGCACCGAGACGCGCACGTCGCCCATCGACAGCGAGTGGACGATCGCGCGCCGGCGCGGCGATCCCGCGATGCCCACGCCCGTCAGGCGCACGCTGACGACCAGCAGCACCAGGCCGACTAGGGCGATGCCGACGCGGCCGCCGGCGGTGAAAGCGCTTGTCCGAAGAAACTCCAGTGGAACGCGCCACCCGGCAGCGATCAGGATCAGGGCGATCGAGGCGATGCCCAGGCTGATCGTGTAGAGTGCAAGGATGACGCGATCGAAGTAGCCGACGATCTTCACTTGACGCGCAGCCCCTCCTGCTCCCTCTCCAGATCGGCGAAGGCGACGCCTTGGATGTGCACATTGACCTCGACGACCCGCAGACCGGTCATCGACTCCACCGCGTTCTTCACACGGTCTTGCACCCGCTGGGCCACTTCGGGGATGCGCGCGCCGTAGTCGACGAGCACGTAGAGGTCGATCGCCGCCTCGCGCTCGCCCACCTCGACCTTCACCCCGCGCTGCAGGTGCTTGAGGCCGAGCCGCTCGGTGATGCCTCCGACGATGCCCCCGGCCATGCCGGCGATGCCCTCCACCTCGGTGGCGGCGATCCCCGCGATGACCGAGACGACCTCATCCGCAATCCGGACGGCGCCTGTGTCGTCGATTTCGAGCGGGAGCACCTCGTGCTCTTCCAAAGCGGCCCACCCCCTTCCGCATTATAATACCTGCGACCTTGGCCCAATTCCAACGAACTTGCGGCCGCTTCGCCCTGCCGCACACGGCCCTGAACGAGGACGGGCCCCGCCGGCGGCGGGGCCCGCAGGCTGCGGCGGTCTACGCGCCCGGGAAACCTCCGGCGGCGATGCGCCGCTCGAGGAAGTTGATGTCGAGCTTCCCCTCGACGTAGTCCGGGTCCTCCATCAGCTGCATGTGGATGGGGATCGTGGTCTGCACTCCCTCGACGCGGAACTCCCGCAGCGCGCGCCGCATCCGGGCGATGGCCTCCGGACGGTCGCGGCCCCAGGTCATCAGCTTCGCGACCATCGAGTCGTAGAACGGCGAGACCTGGTTGCCCTCGCGGATGCCGGAGTCGACGCGCACGCCGAACCCGCCCGGCGGCTCGAACGCGGTGATCGTGCCGGGCGAGGGGCGGAAGTCCTTCTGCGGGTCCTCCGCGTTGATCCGGCACTCGATCGCGTGACCGACGAGCGGCATCCGCTCCTCGCAGCTCAAGGGCTCGCCCATGGCGATGCGCAGCTGCTCCTTGACGATGTCGACGCCGGTGACGAGCTCCGTCACGCCGTGCTCCACCTGCACGCGCGTGTTCATCTCCATGAAGTAGAACGAGCCGTCGGCGTCGAGCAGGAACTCGATCGTCCCGGCGCTCTCGTAGCCGACCGCCTGCGCCGCGCGCGCGGCTGCATCCTCCATGCGCCGGCGCAGCGCCGGGTCGACTGCGACCGACGGCGCCTCCTCAAGCACCTTCTGGCGGCGCCGCTGGATCGAACTCTCGCGCTCGCCGAGCGCGGCCACCCGCCCCTTGCCGTCCGCGATCACCTGGATCTCGATGTGGCGCGGGTCGACGAGGAAGCGTTCGATGTAGAGGCTGCCGTCGCCGAAGCTGGCCTGCGCCTCGCTCGCGGCGCGCTCGAGGGCCGAAGCGAGCTCGCTTGGCTCCTGCACGACGCGAATGCCCCGGCCGCCGCCGCCCGCGGACGCCTTGACGATCAGCGGGTAGCCGATGCGGCTCGCGACCGCCTCCGCCTCGGAGAGGCTCGTCACGACGCCGTCGCTGCCTGGCACCACCGGCACGTCGGCCTGCCGCATGGTCTCCTTGGCCTGGGCCTTGACACCCATGCGCTCGATCGCCTGCGCGCCCGGACCGACGAACTTGACGCCCCAGAGCTGGCAGACGGAGGCGAAGCCGGCGTTCTCCGCGAGGAAGCCGTAGCCCGGATGCACGCCGTCGGCCCCGGACTGGGTGACGATGTTCATGATGGCGGGAATGTTCAAGTAGCTTTGGCGGGCCGGTGCCGGCCCGACCAGGTAGGCCTCGTCCGCCAGTTCGACATGCAGAGAACCCTTGTCGGCCTCGGAGTAGATGGCGACGGTCTCAAGACCCATCTCCCGACAGGCCCGGATCACCCGCACAGCGATCTCTCCGCGGTTCGCCACGAGCACCTTACGGATCGCGATCCCCTCCCTCAGGGCAGGCCAAGCTTCGCGTGCGGCGCCACAAAGTCCTGCCGCACGGACTGCCCCGGGGTTGCCCGCTAGTCCTGGGGCACGATGCGGATCGCCTGTGCCGTCAGGCCGGTCACGTCCTCGACGAATGCGGCGATGCCTTCCACCTGCTGCAGGTCGAGCTGCTTCGCCGCGACGAGCACCTGCACGTCGCCCGAATCGATCATGGTGGCGGTGAACCAGCCGTGGGCGCCCAGCACCGCGTCCGTCTCCTGCTCCTCGCGCATCGTCTGCGTGAGCTGCGCCGCCTCGTCTCCCGCGACCTGGCGCGCCTGCGCGCTCTGCGCAGAGGAGGCGATCTGCTCGAGGTTCGCGATCGAGCGGCTCTGGGTCTGGTCGCGGCTCAGGCGCAGGTTGACGATCGCAGCGGTGTCCTGTGCCTTCGGCAGGCCGGTCTTCGCCACCACCTGTGTCGCCCCGCTGGGCGGCAGGTCGCTCGCGGGGTGGCTGCGCCATGCGAGGTAGCCGGCAGTCGCCGCGACCAGTGCGATCAAGGTCGCCACACGCACCACGCGGTCACGGTTGATCGTCACTTGGAACCACCGCCCGGCAGGACCTCGACCTCGTAGGCGGGCAGCCCGAGCAGCGACTGCGCGGCCTGCGAGAGTTCCTGGCGCACGAGCGGGTTCTGCGCGCCACTCGCCACGACCAGCACGCCGACCACCCGCGGCGCGACCTCCTGGGTCAGGACCGGCGACTGGGCGCTGCCCGCCGTCGCGAGCTGGGTGTCGTTCGTCGTGTCGGTCGTCGTTCCGGTCGTGCCGGTACTCGTCTCGGTCTTGCGCGTCGTCTGGTTGAAGGCGTAGAGGTAGCTCGGACCGCTGCGCAGGTCGAGCGACACGGTGACGCTCCCTGCCCCCCGGATCGCGGAGAGGCTGCTCGCGACCTGCTGCGCGAGGGCCTTCTGGTACGCGAGCAGGTCCTGCCCGCCGCCCCCGCCGGACGGTTGCGGCGACGTCGCCCCTGTCGAGATCGCGGGCACGGTCGGGGAGGATTGGCTCCCTCCCGTGCCGCCCGAACCACTCCACAGCGTGCCCGAAAGCAGCAGGAGTACCGCGGCGGCTGCGCCGACGATCAGCCATGTCTTGAACTTCCCCAGATCGAGACCGTTCAGGGCACCCTTCACGGTCCGACACCTCCTTCGGTCCAACTTACGCGGACAGAGCCCGGTGACATGCCCAGCGCGGTCCCGACCGAACTGCGCACCGCCTGCAAGGTGGCCGGTCCCGCCGACTGGACGACGATCTGCAGCTGGGCGGAGGTGGGTGCGTCGCTTGCGTCGACACTTACCTGCGCGGTCGCCTTCTGCACTCCCTGCACCCCGAGCGCTGCGGCTTCCGCCGCGCGCGCGAGCGCGGTCCGGTAGGATGCCGTGGCGTCCGTCTGCTCCTTCTGCTGCAGGAAGACCCCCTGCTGCAGGAGCCCCTGCACGTCGGCGTCGTTCCAGAAGGGCTTTGCCAGCGCCGGCACCCGCACGCCGAGCAGGCTGACCAAAGGATGCAGCACCGCCACCATGATCAGGAGGCCGATCGCGAGGCGCGTGTAGCGCTTCATCGCGCTCGCGGGCTGCAGCGCCTCGAAGAGCCAGCCGAAGAGCGCGACGACCAGGATCCCGCGCAGCCACGAGAGCCAGTCCATCAGCCCCAGACTCCCTTGCCGGCGGAGAAGACGATCGTCATCGAGAGGAAGAACATGATCCCGACCGCCCCGAGTGCCACGGCCAGGTGCGCGAGGCTCGTGGCGAACTGGGAGAGCGCTTCCGTCATCAGCTTCGCGCCGATCGGCGCCAGGACCGCCGCGGCGATGCGGAAGACGAGGATCAGGATGAGGAGCTTCAGGAGCGGCACGACCACGACGAAGGCGATGCCGAGGAGTCCCGCGACGCCCACCGCATCCTTCAGGAGGTAGGTGGAGCCGAAGACCATCTCGGTCGCGTCGGAGAAGAGCTTGCCGACCACGGGGATGAAGGTGTTGGCGAGGTACTTGCCGGTGCGCAGCGCGACCCCGTCCATCACCGGGCCCGCGTTGCCGTAGATCGCGACGAGCCCGAGGAACAGCGTGAGCCCCGCGCCCGTCGCCCAGAGGCCGATCTGGCGCAAGAGGGTCGCGATGCCGGAGAGCTTGAAGCCCGTGACGCTGCCGATCACGTCGAGCACCACGGCGGCGATCAGGGCAGGCACGACGAGGCTCTGGATGAGGATCGCCACGAGGTTGATCGCGATCAGCATGAGGGGATGGTAGATGCCCGCGGTCGTGAACGCGCCGACGCCGGCGAGCAGCAGCGTGATGAGCGGCAGGATCGACTGCATGAGCCCGACGAGCAGCGAGATCGCCGAACGCACCGAGGCGACGGCGCCGAAGAAGGTCGTAAGCGCAAGGACGGCGAGGGCGACGTAGACGGCCGCCGTGCCGAAGCGGCTGACGTCCTGGCGGTCGAAGCTCTCCGCCAGAAGTTCGAGCAGCGCGGCGATCACGCCGAGCGCGAGCAGTTGACCGAGAAGACGGCTCTCCTGCGAGAGGTCGCCCGTGACGACGCCCCAGAGGCTCTGGAGCACGCCGTTCGCGGAGAGGGGGCCCGTCCCGTGCAGGACGCCCGAGATGATCGACTGCAGCGAGAGCGACGGGAGTTTGCCGCCCGTCGACTGGTTCACCTCATTGAGGAAGCTGTTCAGCGGGGACTCCTGCACCGTCTGCCAGGCGGGGCTGAGTTGCGGCGTCGGCATCAGGCTGGGCGTCGTGCCGGAGCCCGCGGCGAGGGCCGCCGCCGGGAACAGCAGGATTCCCGCGAGCAGCGCGCAAAGCGCGAGTAGCCGCCTCACAGCGCCACCCCCAGCACGAGATGCACGAGCGCGCCGACGATCGGGACCGCCAGCACGAGGATCAGGATCTTGCCGCCGAGCTCCACCTTCTGCGCCAGCGCACCCTCGCCGGCGTCACGGCTGACTTGGGCCGCGAACTCCGCGAGGTAGGCGATGCCGATGATCCGCAACACGACGTCGATGTAGAGGACATGCACTTGGCTCAGGGCCGCGAGTTCGTCGATCAGCCGGATCGCCTGGGCGAGCTGAGGCAGGATCAAAAGGAACAGCACAGCTCCGGCGGCGAGCGACACGAGCACCGCGAACTCGGGACGCTCGCGGCGCAGGATGTTCACGAGCACCACGCCGGCGAGCGCCACTCCCACGTACGCCACGATGGCCAGGTGGCGCCCCTCCCCCCGGTCAGAGATTGAAGAGCGTCTTCACCGATGCGAACAGCTGGGTCAAGAGGCCGACGACCACCATGAAGACGATCGAGACGGCCGCCAGGGTCACGAGGTGGCCGATCTCCTCCTTGCCTGCCTTCGCCAGCACGGTGCTGATCACCGCGACGAGCACGCCCACGGCCGCGAGCTTGAAGATCAGATCGATATTCAGACCGGGTCCCCCCTCCGTCTCAGAGCAGGAGCAGTGCGATCGCCATGCCCGCCGTCGCCCCCAGCGTGCGCCACAGCCGCTCGCCGCGGCCGCGTTCGTCCGCCGCGCGCTGTCGCTGCACGCCGATGCGCGCAAGCGCGTGTTCGAGGTGCCGCGCGTGCTCCGCGCGCCCGAACTGGCCCAGCGCGTCGCCGAGTTCGCCGAGCGCCAGGAGGTCTTCCGGGGCAAGGCAGCTCTGGGCACGCATACGCTCGAGCTCCTCGCGCCAGACATCCTGGATGCGCACGTGTCCCTCGAGCCGACGTGCCACCCGCTGCGCGAAGGAGCGCGTCGGCGGCCTGAGCGAACGCGCGATCTTCTCGAGCGCCCGCGGCAGTTCGAGCGCGCCGTACGCCACATCGCTCTGCAGCAGCTGGAGGAGCGCCTGCCACTCGTCGAGCTCCAGCACGCGCCGGCGCAGGCGGTCTGCGAACATGCTGCCGAGCATGTAGCCGGCGACGCCCACGACGAGCGCGAGCGCGATGCGCAGCGCGATCATCGCGAGCTGCCCCGCAGCTCGCGCCCCGTCTCGTCCTCGACGCGCAGCACGACGCCAGGGCGGGCGCCCGGCGCGAGCAGCACGACCCGGCGGAAGACCCGCTCCGCGAGGAGTCCGCGCAGGCTCGGACGGCGCCGGATCTCGTCGAGGTCGGCGGCGTGCGCGGTCGCCAGGAGCCGCACGCCGGAGCGCGCGGCATCGAGCGCCGCCAGCGCGTCCTCCTCCCCGCCCAGCTCGTCCGTCACCAGCACCTCCGGACCGAGCGAGCGCAGCGCCATCCGCAGGCCGAGGATCTTCGGACAGCCGTCGAGCACGTCGGTGCGCTGCCCGACATCCCGCCCCGGCAGGCCCGCCCGGCAGGCGGCGATCTCCGAGCGCTCGTCGATCACGGCCACCTGGTGGGCGCGAAAGCCATAGAGCCCGTCCGAGGCCGCGCGGGCAAGATCCCGCAGGAGCGTCGTCTTGCCGCTGCCCTGGGTGCCGAC
>JAJYTV010000014.1 GCA_021792885.1 Bacillota bacterium | reverse complement strand
CAGGGCGCCAAGGGCGTCAAGGTGATGAGCTCGGGCCGCCTCGGCGGCGCCGAGATGCACCGCCGCGAGTGGTACTGGGAAGGCACCGTGCCGCTGCACACGCTGCGCGCGGACATCGATTACGGCTTCGCGGAGGCGCACACCACCTACGGGCAGATCGGCGTGAAGGTCTGGATCTACAAGGGCGAGATCTTCCACAGCCGCGCCGCCGCGCAAGGAGGGCAGTGAGATGCTGCAGCCCAAGCGCACGAAGTTCCGCAAGCTGCACCGTGGCCGCAGGGCCGGCGCCGCGACGCGGGGCAACCGCATCACCGAAGGGGAGTACGGCCTCGTCGCGCTGGAGTCCGCCTGGATCACCGACCGGCAGATCGAGGCGGCGCGTATCGCGATGACCCGCCACATCCGCCGCGGCGGCAAGGTCTGGATCAAGATCTTCCCGGACCACCCGTACACGAAGAAGCCGGCCGAGACCCGCATGGGTTCCGGCAAGGGCTCGCCGGAATACTGGGTGGCCGTGGTGAAGCCGGGCCGGGTGCTCTTCGAGATGAGCGGCGTACCGGAGGAGGTAGCCCGCGAGGCGATGCGCCTTGCCGGACACAAGCTGCCGATCCGCACCCGCTTCGAGGTGCGCGACCAGGCGCCGGGAGAGGATGTGGCAAGTGAAGCGGAATGAGATTGCCCGCCTCTCGGGCGACGAGATCGAAAAGAAGGTCAAGGACCTGAAGGGCGAGCTCTTCAACCTGCGCTTCCAGGCGGCCACCGGCCAACTCGAGAACCCCATGCGGATCCGCGAGGTGCGGCGCTCGATCGCCCAGCTGAAGACAGTGCAGCGCCTGCGCGAACTCGGCATGGAGGCCTAGGGAGGATGCGCAGTTGAGCGAAGAACGCGGCATGCGCAAGACCCGGCTCGGCCGGGTGGTGTCCGACAAGATGCAGAAGACGGTGGTCGTGGCGGTCGAGGAGATCTCCGCCCACCCGCTCTACGGACGCCGGATCCGCAGCACGAAGACGCTGAAGGCCCACGACGAGGAGAACCAGGCCAGGGTCGGGGACACGGTGCGCGTCATGGAGACGCGGCCGCTGTCGCGCGAGAAGCGCTGGCGAGTGGTGGAAATCGTCGACCGGGCGCGTTAGGAGGCCAACAGGGTGATCATGGTACAGACCCGGTTGACCGTGGCGGACAACACGGGGGCGAAGGAACTGCAGTGCATCAAGGTGCTCGGCGGTTCGCTGCGCCGATACGCCAACATCGGCGACGTGATCGTCTGCGCGGTCAAGCAGGCTTCGCCTGGCGGGGTCGTCAAGAAGGGCGATGTGGTGAAGGCGGTCGTCGTCCGCTCGCGGCGCGGCCTGCAGCGCGCCGACGGCTCGCACATCCGCTTCGACGACAACGCCGCGGTGATCCTGCGCGACGAGAAGGAGCCGCGCGGCACCCGCATCTTCGGACCGGTTGCCCGTGAGCTGCGCGAGCGCGAGTTCATGAAGATCATCTCGCTCGCCCCGGAGGTGCTCTAGAGATGTCTGAGCGCATTCGCAAGGGCGATCAGGTGCAAGTCATCGCCGGCAAGGACAAGGGACGCCGCGGCACCGTGCTGCGCGTGCTGCCCACGGAGGGCCGGGTGGTCGTCGAGGGCCTGAACAAGCAGAAGCGTCACCAGAAGGCGACGCAGACCGTCATGCAGGCAGGCATCATCACCCGCGAGGGTCCGATCCACCTGTCGAACGTGATGCCCTATTGCAGTCACTGCGGCAAACCGGTGCGCGTCGCCGTGCGTCACGATGGCGATGTCCGCGAGCGCGTCTGCCGCACCTGCGGCAACCCGCTCGGACGCTAGGAGGCTGGTATGGCGACGATCAAGGAGCGCTACCTCGCGGAATCCGTCCCGGCGCTCACGCAGCGCTTCGGGTACCGGAATCCGATGCAGGTGCCGAAGTTGGAGAAGATCGTGATCAACATGGGCGTGGGCGAGGCCGTCCAGAACCCGAAGCTGCTCGAGTCGGCCGTGGCCGAACTCGGACAGATCACGGGCCAGCGCCCGGTCGTGACGAAGGCGAAGAAGTCGATCTCGTCCTTCAAAATCCGCGCCGGCATGGCGATCGGGACGAAGGTCACGCTGCGCGGGCAGCGGATGTACGACTTCCTCGAGCGGCTGATCGGCGTCGCGCTGCCGCGCGTGCGCGACTTCCGCGGTGTTTCCGCCAAAGGCTTCGACGGTCGGGGCAACTACGCGCTCGGCGTCAAGGAGCAGCTGATCTTCCCGGAGATCGACTACGAGAAGGTAGAGAAGATCCGGGGAATGGACATCGTGATCGTTACCTCGGCACGGACCGATGAGGAAGCCAAAGAGCTTCTCAAGTCCCTCGGCATGCCGTTCCGCGAACAGTAGGAGGGGAGAACTTGGCCAAGAAGTCGTTGATCGCCAAGTCGCAGCGCCCCCAGAAGTATCAGGTGCGCGGCTACAACCGTTGCCGTGAATGCGGGCGCTCTCGCGCCTACCTGCGGCAATTCGGTCTGTGTCGGCACTGCTTCCGCCAGCACGCGCTCCGCGGTGAGATCCCGGGCGTGCGCAAGGCGAGCTGGTAAGGGGGCGAGGCGCATGGTGATGACAGATCCGATCGCCGACATGCTGACCCGCGTGCGCAACGCCAGTTCGGCACGCCACGAGTCGGTCGACATCCCGGCCTCGCGCGTCAAGGAGGCCATCGCGAAGATCCTCCGCGAGGAGGGCTTCATCCAGAACTTCGAACGCATCAACGAGGGACCGCAGGGGATCCTGCGCGTGCACCTCAAGTACGGCGCGGAGCGCAAGCGGGCCCTCATGGGCCTTCGGCGCATCTCGCGTCCCGGCCTGCGCGTCTACGCCCGCAAGGACCAGCTGCCCCGCGTTTTGGGCGGCATCGGCGTCGCGGTTGTATCGACGTCGAGGGGCATCGTGACCGACGAGGAGGCCCGCCGCCTCGGACTCGGCGGCGAAGTGCTCTGCTACATCTGGTAGGGGAGGTGATGACGTGTCCCGCATTGGCAAGCGGCCGATTCCGGTCCCAGCTGGGGTGAAGGTGGAGCTCGACGGCAGCGCCGTCCGCGTCACCGGCCCGAAGGGGGTCCTCTCCCGGCAACTCAACCCCGAGATCCGGGTGACGCTGCAGGGCGAGGAGGTCGTCGTCACCCGCCCGAGCGACTCGCCGACGCATCGGTCCCTGCACGGGCTGACGCGTACGCTGGTCGCGAACATGGTCCAGGGTGTCTCGACCGGCTTCGAGAAGCGCCTCGAGCTCGTCGGGGTCGGGTACCGCGCGGCGAAGCAGGGCGAAAAGCTCGTGCTGACCGTCGGCTACTCGCACCCCGTGGAGATCGTTCCGCCTGAGGGCATCACGATCCAGGTCCCCGCCAACAACGCGGTGGTGGTGCAGGGCGCCGACCGCGAGCGGGTCGGCGAGGTCGCCGCCCAGATTCGCCGGGTGCGCCCGCCGGAGCCCTACCAGGGCAAGGGCATCCGCTACCAGGGCGAGTTCGTACGTCGCAAGGTCGGCAAGACCGGCAAGAAGTAAGGAGGGGTCGACATGGTGCAGAAGGCGTCCTTGAACTCGCGTCAGCGCCGTCACCGCCGGGTGCGCAAGCGCATCTTCGGTACGGCCGAGCGGCCCCGCCTTGCGGTCTACCGGTCGCTCAGGCACATCTACGCGCAGCTGATCATCGACGGCGAGAGCCGCACGGTGCTCTCGGTGTCCTCCCTGGATCCGCAGCTGCGTACCGCCGAGGTCGACGGCAAGTCCGACATGGCACGCCGCGTCGGACAACTGCTCGGGGAGCGCGCCCTCGCTGCCGGCGTCGAAGCCTGCGTCTTCGACCGCGGCGGCTACCTCTACCACGGCCGGGTTGCGGCCTTGGCCGAGGGTGCGCGCGCCGCGGGACTGAAGTTCTAGGAGGTCTCGTATGGCGAGAGGAAGAGAGCGCCGTCCCGAGCGGGACAGCGAGTACCAGGAGAAGGTCGTCTCGATCAACCGCGTGGCGAAGGTCGTCAAGGGCGGCCGCCGCTTCAGCTTCTCCGTCGTGGTCGTCGTCGGCGACCAGGCGGGTCGCGTGGGAATCGGGCTCGGCAAGGCCCAGGAGATCCCGGATGCGATCCGCAAGGGCATCGAGACGGCGAAGAAGCACCTGATCAAGGTGCCGCGCGTCGGCACGACGATCCCCCACGAGGTGATCGGCAACTTCGGTGCCGGGTCGGTTCTGCTGAAGCCGGCGAAGGCCGGTACCGGCGTGATCGCAGGCGGTGCGGTGCGCGCCGTCCTGGAGCTCGCGGGCATCCGCGACATCACGACGAAGTCGCTCGGCACGTCGAACCCGAACAACGTCGTCTACGCGACGATGGCCGGTCTGCGGGCCCTGCGCTCGGCAGACGAAGTGATGCGCTTGCGCGGCAAGGTCGCGGAGAGCAGCGAGCCAGTCGCTCCTGCCCCCGAGCCGTCGCCGCAGGCGATCGGCTAGGAGGACAAGATGCTCAAGATCACGCTCGTGCGCTCGCCGATCGGCTACGCCAAGGACCAGCGCGCGACCGCGGAAGCGCTCGGACTGCGCAAGCTGCACCACAGCGCAACGCACCAGGACACGCCGGCGATCCGCGGCATGCTGCACAAGATCCGTCATCTGGTAGAGGTCGAGGAGGTGCCCGGCGATGCGACTCGATGACCTTCGTCCGAACCCCGGCGCGAAGACTGCGCCGAAGCGCCTCGGCCGCGGCATCGGCTCGGGTCTCGGCAAGACGTCCGGCAAGGGGCACAAGGGACAGAACGCCCGCGCCGGCGGTGGCGTCCGGCCGGGCTTCGAGGGTGGCCAGCTGCCGCTGCAGCGCCGCCTGCCGAAGCGCGGCTTCAGAAACCCCGACAAGGTCCGCTACACGCTCGTCAACCTCGAGCGCCTGCAGGACGTGCCGGAGGGGACCGTCGTGAACCCGCAGTTCCTGCTCGAAGCAGGCATCGTTCGCCGCATCGACGGGCTCGTCAAGGTGCTCGGCCGCGGTGAACTGACCCGGCGCCTGACCGTCCAGGCGCACGCCTTCAGCGAGGCGGCTCGCGAGAAGATCGAGGCGCTGGGCGGCAAGGCAGAGGTACTCTAATGCTTCAGAACATGGAACAGATCGCGCGTGCGGGAGACCTCAGGCGGCGGATCCTGTTCACGCTGCTGATGTTCGCCGTGTTCCGCCTGGGCATTTACATCCCGGTGCCGGGCGTCGACTCGGCGGCCCTCAGCACGCTCGTGAAGAGCGGCGGCGTGACGCTCTTCGGACTCCTGAACCTGTTCTCGGGCGGCGCGTTCTTCACGTTCTCCGTGTTCGCGATGAGCATCGTGCCCTACATCAACGCCTCGATCATCATGCAGCTCCTGACCGTGGTGATCCCGAAGGTCGAGGAGTTGCAGAAGGAGGGCGCAGAGGGCCAGAAGAAGATCAACCAGTGGACGCGCTACCTCACCGTGGGGCTGGCGCTCGTGCAGGCGTTCGGCACGACGGTCACGCTGAACCGGCTCACCGGCGTCGTGAACTCGCCGGGCATCGGCTCGATCCTGCTGATCACCCTCGTGCTGACGGCCGGCTCCGTCTTCCTGATGTGGATCGGCGAGATGATCACCGAGTTCGGCATCGGCAACGGCGCCTCCCTGATCATCTTCATCGGCATCGTCTCCCAACTGCCTTCGGGTGTGTCGACGGCCATCCAGTACCTGCAGGCCGGGACGATCTCGATCGTCGAGATGCTCGTGCTGCTGGTGATCGCGGTGCTGGTGATCGCGGTCGTCATCGTGATGCAGGAGGGCGAGCGGCGCATTCCGGTGCAGTACGCCAAGCGCCTCGTGGGGCGCCGGATGTACCAGGGCACGAGCTCGCACATCCCGATCAAGGTGAATGCGGCGGGCGTCATCCCCCTGATCTTCGCGGTCTCCCTGCTGTTCCTGCCGCAGACGCTGGCCTCGTTCTTCCCCAAGCTCTCGGGCGTCGCGCAGTTCCTCAGCATGGGGCAGCCGTTCATGGTGGTCGTGGAGTTCCTCCTCGTCGTGGCGTTCACGTTCTTCTACACGGGCGTCGTCTTCAAGCCGAACGACGTGGCGGACAATATCCGGAAGATGGGCGGATTCATCCCTGGCATCCGGCCGGGCAGGCCGACGGCACAGTACCTCGAGAAGGTATCGAGCCGCCTCACCCTGATCGGTGCGGTGTTCCTCGGACTGATCGCGGTCCTGCCGTACCTGATCTTCGCGGTTACGAACATCCAGGTCTTCTTCGGCGGCACTGCCCTCCTGATCGTCGTCGGCGTCGCGCTCGACACGATGAAGCAGATCCAGGCCCAGATGATCATGCGCAACTACTCCGGCTTCCTGAAGTCGTAGGGGGGAGGGGATTCCGTGCGCGCAGTGCTGATGGGCCCGCCCGGTGCGGGCAAGGGAACCCAGGCCCAGGTCCTTGCGAAGGGCGCCGGCGTACCGCAGGTCGCAACGGGCGACATCCTGCGCAAGGCGCGCGAGGAGGGTACGCCGCTCGGCCGGGAGGCGCAATCCTACATGGACCGCGGCGACCTCGTCCCCGACGCGGTCGTGATCGGCCTCATCGAGGAGCGCCTGCGGCAAGAAGACGCCGCGCAGGGCTTCCTGCTCGACGGATTCCCGCGCACCGTACCGCAGGCCGAGGCGCTCGGGCAGCTGCTCGCCGGCCTCGGACGTCCACTGGAGGACGTGCTGCTGCTCGACGTGCCGGAGGAAGCGATCGTGCGCCGGCTCTCCGGCCGCCGCACCTGTCCTTCCTGTGGGCGGCCATACCACGTCGAGAGCGACCCGCCGCCCGCGGACGGACGTTGCCAGAGCTGCGGCACGGAACTCGTGGCACGTCCCGACGACCGACCGGAGACGGTGCAGGCACGCCTTCGGGTGTACGCCGAGAGCACGGCCCCGCTGCGCGACTACTACGCCGCGCAGGGCCTCCTGCGCAGCGTCGACGGGCTCGGCCCCGTCGAGGAGGTGACGGCCCGTCTGAAGGCGGCGCTGCAGGGGTGATCGTGCTGAAGGCGGACTGGGAGATCGAGAAGATGCGGCAGGCCGGCGCGCTCACCGCGAAGGTGCGCGACTACGTCGCGGCACTGGTCCGGCCAGGCATCACGACGCGCGAACTCGACGAGGCGGCGCGCCGCTTCATTGAGGAGCGCGGCGGGATCCCCTCCTTCCTCGGCTACGAGGGCTTTCCGGCCAGCATCTGCGCCTCCGTGAACGGCGTCGTGGTCCACGGCATCCCCGGAGAGCAGGCGCTGCGCGAGGGCGACATCATCTCCCTCGACCTCGGGGTGGTCGTCGACGGCTACCACGGCGACACCGCGATCACAGTGCCTGTGGGCAAGATCGCGCAGCGGGCGCAGCAGCTGCTGGACGTGACGCGCGCCTCGCTGCTCGCGGGCGTGGCGCAGGCCGTCCCCGGCAACCACCTCAGCGACATCTCCCACGCCGTGGAACGCGTGGCGACGGAGGCGGGCTTCTCGGTCGTCGTGGACTTCGTCGGACACGGGATCGGGCGCGAGATGCACGAGGATCCCCAGATCCCCAACTACGGCCCACCGGGCCGCGGCGTGCAGCTGCGGCGCGGGATGGTGCTGGCGATCGAGCCGATGATCAACATGGGCGGTGCGGACGTGCGCATCCGGGGCGATGGTTGGACCGTGGAGACGGTCGATGGGCTTCCCTCCGCGCACTTCGAACATACCGTTGCCGTGGGCGATCCGCCGGACGTGCTCACGGCGCCGTGAGGTGAGGCAGAGGTCATGGAGATCGGCGATCTCGTGCGCGTGCTGCGCGGTCGCGACAGCGACAGGATCTTCCTCGTGATCGGACACAGCGTGCAGCGCGTGCAGCTCGTGGACGGAGGGCTTCGGCCCTTGCGGCGGCCGAAGGCCAAGAACCCCCGCCACGTCGAGCAGATCGGCTCGGCGCCGGATGAGATGCGCAAGCGCCTTGCGGCGGGCCACATGCCCACAGATACCGAGATCCGGGCGATGCTCGCGGAGCGCGCAGCCCAAGCGGAAGGAGGAGATGCGAGTGCCGAGAGATGACGCCATCGAGGTCGAGGGGAAGGTCGTCGAGCCGCTCCCCAACGCGATGTTCCGCGTGGAACTCGAAAACGGGCACAAAGTTTTGGCACACGTGTCCGGCAAGTTGCGCATGCACTTCATCCGTATCCTGCCGGGCGACCGCGTGACCGTCGAGTTGTCCCCGTACGACCTGACGCGTGGCCGGATCACCTACCGGCTCAAGTAGGAGGGATCTCATGAAGGTGCGACCGTCCGTGAAAGTGATGTGCGAGAAGTGTAAGATCATTAGGCGACACGGCGTCGTCATGGTGATCTGCGAGAACCCAAAGCACAAGCAGAAGCAAGGCTAGGAGGTAAGGCAGTTGGCACGAATCGCTGGCGTCGACCTGCCCCGCGAGAAGCGGGTGGAAGCGGCGCTGCCGTACATCTATGGCATCGGC
Source organism: Bacillota bacterium (assembly GCA_021792885.1). Taxonomy (GTDB): domain Bacteria; phylum Bacillota; class Sulfobacillia; order JAJZYS01; family JAJYTV01; genus JAJYTV01. The sequence goes on along the minus strand of JAJYTV010000014.1, from coordinate 6,700 downwards.
TGGAGCCTCAGCCGCAAGATCCTGCGCGAGACGGGGATCAACCCCGACACGCGGGTTCGTGACCTGAGCGAGGACGAGGTATCCCGCCTGCGCGATGTCATCGACAAGCAGTACCGGGTCGAAGGCGAACTGCAGCGCCAGGTGCAGATGAACATCCGGCGCCTCATCGAGATCGGATCCTACCGCGGACTGCGCCACCGCCGGGGACTCCCGGTGCGCGGCCAGCGCACCCAGACCAACGCGCGCACGCGCAAGGGCCCGGCCCGGACCGTCGGCGTGCGCCGCAAGAAGTAACGTCGAGGAGGCGAAGGTTTGCCAGCCAAGAAGGGTGCCCAGCCACGGCCCCGCCGACGCGAACGCAAGCACGTCGAGCGCGCAGTGGCGCACATTCGCAGTACGTTCAACAACACGATCGTGACGATCACCGACCCGACCGGAGCGACCCTCTCCTGGGCGACCGCCGGAACGCAGGGCTTCAAGGGCAGCCGCAAGTCGACGCCGTTCGCGGCCCAGATGGCTGCCGAGACGGCCGCGAAGGCCGCCATGGAGCACGGCGTGCGCGAGGTCGAGGTCTACGTCAAGGGACCGGGTTCCGGCCGCGAGGCCGCGATCCGCAGCCTGCAGACGGCAGGACTCGAGGTCAGCGCGATCAAGGATGTCACGCCGATTCCGCACAATGGCTGCCGGCCGCCCAAGCGCCGGCGCGTGTAAGGGAGGAGGGATCGTTCGATGGCTCGCAACACGGGACCGACTTGCCGGCTATGCCGGCGTGAAGGCATGAAGCTGTTCCTCAAGGGGGACCGCTGCTTTAGCGACAAGTGCCCGATCGTCAAGAAGCAGCGCAACCAGCCGCCGGGACAGCACGGCCTCGGTCGCCGCAAGATGTCCGAGTACGGCATCCAGCTGCGTGAGAAGCAGAAGGTTCGCCGCTTCTACGGCGTGCTGGAGACCCAGTTCCGCCGCTACGTAGACCGCGCGCAGCGCAGCCACGGCCGCACCGGCGACGTCATGCTGTCGCTCCTCGAGCGCCGGCTCGACAACGTCGTCTACCGCATGGGCTTCGCGCTCTCGCGGCCGGAGGCCCGCCAGCTCGTTCGCCACGGCCACTTCACGGTGAACGGCCAGAAGGTTTCCATCCCGTCGTACCTGATCCGGCAGGGAGACGAGGTCGAGGTCCGCGCGCGGTCGCGCGAGAAGGATTCGATCAAGGAGATCGTGGAGCGCGGTGGCGCTCGTCCGACCCCGGAGTGGGTCGAGGTTCAGCGGGATCAGTACAAGGGACGCATCGTGCGCCTACCGGAACGGGGAGATGTCGACGTCCCCGTGGAGGAGCACCTCATCGTCGAGCTCTACTCCCGCTAAGACGAGGGAGGACGGTACGTGAACGAGTTTCCAAAGCCGCAGATCGAGTGCGTCGAGATGAACGAGGAGACTGGGTACGGCCGCTTCGTCGTCGAGCCGTTGGAGCGCGGGTTCGGTATCACGCTCGCGAACAGCCTACGGCGGATCCTTCTCTCCTCGCTGCCCGGGGCAGCGGTCACCTCGGTGCGCATCCAGGGGGTGCTGCACGAGTTCTCGACCGTTCCTGGCGTGCGCGAGGACGTTACGGACATCGTGCTGAACCTGAAGTCGCTCGCGCTGCGCATGCACGGCGAGGGCCCCAAGAACATCCGGATCGAGTCGCGCGAGGGAGGCCCTGTCCTGGCTGGTGAAGCCATCCAGGACCCTGAGATCGAGGTCCTGAACCCCGAGCACGCCATCGCGACGCTCGACAAGGGTGCGGAGCTCGTGATGGACGTGACGATCGAGCTGAACCGCGGCTACGTGTCGGCGGAACGCAACAAGCGCCCCGACCAGCCGATCGGCGTGATCGCCATGGACGCGATGTTCTCGCCGATCAAGCGCGTCAACTACGCGATCGAGGACACCCGCGTCGGCCAGGTCACCGACTACGACAAGCTCACGCTGGAGCTGTGGACGAACGGCGGCATCCGCCCGGACACGGCTCTCGTCGAGTCCGCGCGCATCCTCGAGGACCACCTCTCGCTGTTCACCGGCCTGTCGGTCGACGCGCAGCGGCCGCAGTCCGCCCAGGAGGCCCCGACCGACAAGCGCGACCGCCTGCGCGAGATGCCGATCGAGGAGCTGGAGCTCTCGGTCCGCTCGTTCAACTGCCTCAAGCGCGCCGGCATCAACACGGTCGCCGAGCTCGTCTCGCGCACCGACGAAGAGATGATGAAGGTGCGCAACCTCGGCAAGAAGTCGCTCGAAGAGGTCAAGGCCAAGCTCGCGCAGTTCAACCTGGGCCTGCAGAAGGCCGACGACTGAGAGAAGGGGGGGATACCCGATGCCGATGCGCAAGCTGGGCCGGCGTTCCGACGTGCGCAAGATGCTGTTGCGCAACCAGGTGACGTCGTTCCTGCACGACGAGCGCTTCGTGACGACCGAAGCCAAGGCCAAGGAGGTCTCGGCCCTCGCCGAGCACCTGATCACGATGGCCCGCGAGGACAACCTCAACACGCGCCGCCAGGCGGCCGCCTACCTGTTGAACGAGGACGTGCTGCGAAAGCTGTTCGTCAACATCGCCCCCAAGTACAAGGACCGCCAGGGCGGCTACACCCGCATCGTCCGCCTCGGCCAGCGCCGCGGCGACGCCGCGCCGATGGCCATCCTCGAGCTGGTCTGATGCTCCTGGCCCGCGCCGCCGCCCTGCGCCGCGGGCAGTTCGCCCTACGCGGAGACTTCAAGGCCGCCGCAGGCGAGCTGCACGTGCTCTGCGGGCGCAACGGGGCGGGAAAGACGTCCTGGCTCCAGCTGCTCTCGGGCCGGATCGAGCCGGACTCGGGAGAGGTTTCTTGTGATGGCGCGCCGGTAGGGCCACCGCGCGTCGGCTACCTGCCAGCGCGCGCTGAGGACGGCGTCCTCGGCGCGCGTCGTGCCCTTGAGGTGGAGACGACGCTCGCGTTGCGCGGCGACGCGCAGGATCCCGCGCAGCGCCTCGCCGAACTCGAGCGGCTTCTCGACCTGCCACCCGAGCGGGAGCGCGGCCACGGCGAGATCTTCTCGCGCGCACTGCTCGGCCTGCTCGCGATGGGGCCGTCGACGCTCGTTTTGGACGAGCCGACCTCCCGCCTCGGCCCAGCCGCGCGCAGAGACGCCTACCGCGTTCTCCTGCGCCTGCGCCTTCTCGGTGTCGCGGTGGTTGCGGCGACGCACGACCCGGAACTCGCCCGCCTTGCCGACCGGCTGTGGCTCGTCGAGGACGGCGTGGTCCGGCGCGTCAACCTCGATCACGCGGTCTCCTGCGGCGCCCTGCGCGCCCCGGAGATCGGCGGCGCGTTCCCCGGCCTCCTGCCCCTCGACGCGGACGCAAGCGGGGTCCTGCGCCGCATCCTGCGTCCATGATCGCGCTCGAGCAGTTCGCGCCGCGCGGCGCGGGCGGGCCGTACCGCGTCGCGCTGCAGCCGCGCGAGGTGCTGGGGCTCATCGCGCCCGACGGCGACGAGGGGCGCCTCTTCCTCGAGGCGCTCGCCGGCAGCGCCCGCCACGGGGGACGCGTCGCCGTGGACGGGCGGGCGCGCCGTGCTGGGGACGTCGCCTACGCGCCGGAGGAAGCGGAGCAGATCCTCTTCGGACGCACGGGGCGCGACGCCCTGCGGGGCGCGCGGGCCGCAGCGGCGCTCTGCGCACTCGGGGGCGAGGCGCTGCTCGACCGGGACTTCCTGCAGATGTCGAGTGGGGAGCGCCGCAGACTCGCGCTCGCGGCCGTTCTCGGCAGCGGGCGGGCGCTCCTCCTCTTCGACCGGCCCACTGCAGGGCTCGACCCGGAGGGCCAGGAGCGCTTCTGGCAGGCGCTGCGCGGCGCCCAGGCGGCGGTGGTGGTCGCGGTGCTCGATGCGGCGGAGGCAGCCCGCTGTGACCTCCTCCTGGCCCTGCCGGGGCGGGGAGAACCTGAGCCCGCGGCGGATCTCGTGCCGCGCGCGCTGGGGCTGCGCGCAGGCTGGCCGCCCTCGCCGCTCGCCCAGCTCGCGGCGGCGCTTTTGGGGGAGGCGGCGGACATCGGGAGCCTGCGGGAGGAGGTGGAGGCGCGGTGCGAACGGCGGCACCAGGGGTGATCCTAGCCGGGGTGCTCTGGGCAGCGGCGACCTGGTGGGCCGCGACGGTGCCTGCCGCGCTCCTCTGCCTCCTGCTGGCGCTCTCGTACCTCTGGCGCCTGCAGGCGCTTCGGACGCTCGGCCTGCGCGCGGTCGGGGCCCTCGCCGCGCTCGGATTCGCGGCGCACCTGCTGGGAACGGGAGCGATCGACGCGCGCCTGCTTGCAGGCCTCTCGACCGCTCTGCGGCTCGTCTCGATGCTGGCGGAGGGGCGCGCCGTGTTCGCCCTGCTCGGGCCGGGCGGCGTCGCCCAGGGCGTCGGCCGCCTCCTTGCGCCGCTCCGGCCGTTCGGGCTGCGCGCGCAGGACGGGCAGCTGATGGTGCTCGTCACCCTGCGCCTGCTGCCGGCGATGACGGCGAGCGCGCGCAGCGTCTGGCTCGGCCGGCGCTACCTCGGCACACGGCCGGGCATCGCCGAGTGGGGGGCGCTTGCATCGGCATGGATCGCGGCGGCCCTGCGCCAGGCGGGGGCGGCGGCAGACGCGCTCGTGGGGCGGGGTATCGGCGCGGCGGGGGATCCGCCTGCCGTCGACTGGCGCGGGCTGCGGCTCCTCTGGCTGCCGGCGGCGACGGTGGCCCTCGGCATGGTGGTGGGCATGCGGTGAGGTTCGTCGTCGCCTACGAAGGCACGCGCTACGCCGGGTGGCAGCGCCAGGCGAACGGGCCCTCGGTGCAGGGAGTCCTCGAGGAGGCGCTCTCGCGCCTTGAGGCGCAAGAGGTGCGAGTGCTCGGCGCCTCACGCACCGATGCGGGCGTGCACGCCTTGGGGCAGGTCGCGTGGGCCGAGACGCGCAGGCCCCTCGGCCCCGAGCGCTACCGCACCGCGCTCAACGCGCTCCTCCCGGAGGACGTCCGCATCCGGGCCTGCGACCTGCCCGAGGGACGCTTTCAGCCGCTGCAGGGCGTGCTCGAGAAGACCTACGCCTACCGGCTGGACCTCTCTCCCGCGCCGGATCCGCGGCAACGGCGCTTCGCACTGCACCATCCCGGCCCACTCGACCTCGAGGCGTTGGAGTTGGCGCTGCGCGAGGTACTCGGGCATCACGACTTCCGCAACTTCGCCTCTGCGGGCGGTAGCACCCGCACGACCGAGCGGACGCTGCGCGCGGCGGCCGTCGAGCGGGTCGGGCCGCAGGCCGCAGAGCTGCGCTTCACGGCCGACGGCTTCCTCTACCACATGGTGCGCAACCTCGTCGGCGCGTCACTGCGCGTCGGCGAAGGCACGCAGGCGCACGACTTCCTCCTGCAGGTGCTGCGCTCGGGACCGCCCGCAACCGGAATCAAACTCGCGCCGGCCCACGGCCTCACATTGCTCGGAATCGCCTATGGACCGCCGGCACCGCTTGACAGCAGACAGGTTCCATGACTAACATCACATTATGCGCCATCATGCCGATGGCACGTTTCAGGGAGGCTTGCCCGCGTTGCAGCGAACTGTCATGACGAGGCGCGAGGATGTTGTTCCGCGCTGGCACATCGTGGATGCGGAAGGAATGGTGCTCGGCCGCCTCGCGGCGGAGGTGGCGCACGTGCTGCGCGGCAAGCACCTGCCGACGTACACGCCCTACATCGACAACGGCGACTACGTGATCGTCGTGAACGCCGAGAAGGTGCGCGTGACCGGCAACAAGTTCGAGGACAAGAAGTACTACCACTACACGGGCTACCCGGGCGGACTGCGCGAGGCGAGCCTGCGCCAGGTGCAGGAGAAGCACCCGGAGCGGGTCATCGAGCGGGCCGTGCGCGGCATGCTGCCGCACAACCGCCTTGGCCGTCAGCTGATCCGCAAGCTGAAGGTCTACGCAGGCCCGGAGCACCCGCACGCGGCGCAGCAGCCGCAGGAACTCAGGCTGGGAGGCAAGAGCAGCTGATGGCCGCAGTGATGTACGGAACCGGTCGGCGCAAGAATGCGACCGCGCGCGTCCGCCTCGTCGCGGGCGAAGGCCGCGTCCTCGTGAACGGCCGCCCGATGGAGGACTACTTCCCGATCAGCACCCTGCAGACACTCGTGCTGGCGCCGCTCCGCACCGTGGGCGCGGAAGGCCGCTACGACGTGATCTGCCGCGTCGAGGGCGGCGGGGTGGCCGGCCAGGCAGGCGCCGTTCGCCACGGCATCGCGCGCGCCCTGCTGACGATCGACCCCGAGCACCGCATCCCGCTGAAGCGTCTCGGCTTCCTCACGCGCGACCCGCGCATGAAGGAGCGCAAGAAGTACGGGCTCAAGGCGGCCCGCAAGCGGCCGCAGTTCTCCAAGCGCTAGATGCGGCCCCGCTGCGGCGGGGCCTTCTTGTTCCCCGGGGAGGCGCTTTCGTTGGCGGAGATCGACTTGATTGTCTTTGACGTCGACGGCGTGCTCGTCGACGTCGCGTCGTCTTACCCCGCGGCGATCGCGCGCACCGCGGAGCTGTGCCTCGGCCCGCGCGACGGCGGCTGGGTGACCGAGGAGGAGATCGCCGCCCTCAAGGCGGCGGGCGGCTTCAACTCCGACTGGGACACCGCAGCCGCCGTCGTCTGGGCGCAGCGGGAGGGACGCAGGGACCTCCGCC
>JAJYTV010000013.1 GCA_021792885.1 Bacillota bacterium | reverse complement strand
GAGCAGGGACGCCTACACGCCGCGCAAGTACGCAGAGACCCTCGCACAGGGCCTGCAGGGGGAGCTCGTCGTGGTGGAGGGCGCCGGGCACATGCTGCCTCTCGAGGCGCCAGGCGCCGTCTCGCTCGCGCTCGCGCGATTCCTTTCTTAGGGGTGAACGTTTGGCGATCTGGGGAATTCTCGCCATCGACCTCGATGGCACGGTGGTCCGGCGGGGTCTCGAGATCCGCCGCCAAGACCGCGACGCGCTGCAAGCCGCCTTGCAGCGCGGGCTCTTGCCCGTCGTCGCGACGGGCAGGCGGCCGGCGACCAGCCGCCGCTTCGCCCAGGACCTCGGCCTCTTCGGCTCGCCCGTGATCTGCTGCGACGGGGCGCTCGTCCTCGGGCCGGGAGGAGAGGAGTGGGCTGCGGTGCCCGTCCCCAGGGACGTCGTGCGCACGACAGCGGCACTCTGCCAGGAGCACGGTGTCGCCGTGGGGTTCTCCACCCGCGAGCGGCTCTACGTGCAGCCCGGAGAGCGGCGCCTGCATCCCTGGCGTCACATCTGGCAGCGGGGGGCGCTGCGCTCCCCGGGCAAGCTGCGGCGGGCGCTGTGGGACGTGCGGCAGAGGGCCGTGGTGCAGGGCCGGTTCGACGCCGACGCGGCGACGACCGTGTACAAGATCGATCTCTTCGGCCCAGGGGCGGCAGAGGCGAGGGAATGGCTCCTGCCCGTCGTCCACGGGGTGCGGGAGACGATGCCGTCCGGGTCGCTCGAGGTGGTCGCGGACGGAGTGAACAAGGCAAGCGGCATCGAGGTGGTGCTTTCGCGCTATGGCCTCACCTGGCAGGACGTGATCGCGATCGGCAACGACTGGAACGACGCGCTGATGATCGAGCGCGCAGGCTTTGGGGTTGCGATGGGCGACGCGCCCCAAAGGATTCGCGCGCGTGCCCGCTACGTCACCGGCACGGTCCATGAGGGCGGCGCCGCTGCAGCAATCGAACACTACCTCACGCGGCAGCTTCCGGCGGGGCAGGATCGTCTATAATCGCTATTGGCCTAGTGCATCGTGGAGGAGGCACAGGATGTGAACGTCGTCGTCCTGGTGAAGCAGGTGCCGGACACCGCGACCCGCATCAAGATCGCCGCGGGCGGTGCGGAGATCGACCGGCAGGGAGTCAACTTCGTCGTCAATCCCTATGATGAGTTCGCGATTGAGGAAGCCATCCGCATCAAGGAGCAGCACGGGGGCCAGGTAACCGTCCTCACGGTCGGCGACGCGAAGGCGGAGGAGGCGCTGCGCACGGCGCTCGCCATGGGCGCCGACGAGGCCGTCCGCGTCGACGCGCAGGTACAGGACCCGATGACGACCGCACGCGCGATCGCCTTCGCGCTGCGCGACCTCTCGCCCGATCTCGTGCTAGCCGGCAAGCAGGCGGTCGACGACGACCAGGGACAGGTCGGGCCGCTCGTCGCGGCACTGCTCGACTGGCCGCAGGTCACGGTCGTCACGAAGCTCGAACTGACGGGCGAAGGCGGTGTCGCCGAGCGCGAGGTAGAGGGCGGCATCGAGGTCGTCGAGTTCTCCCTGCCCGCGGTGATCACGGCGCAGAAGGGGCTGAACGAGCCGCGCTACGCGTCCCTCCCCGGCATCATGAAGGCGAAGCGCAAGGAGATCCGTCAGATCTCCGCCGACGCCTCGGTAACGGGTGAACCCGCCGTCCGCACAAGGAGCCTCGCCCTACCCTCCGCGCGGAGCGCGGGCAAGATCCTCACCGGCATGGACGCCCCTGCGGCGGCCGCGGAACTCGTCCGGCTGCTGCACGAAGAAGCGAAGCTGATCTGAGGGGGCCAGCGAGATGATCCTTGCCGTGCTGGAAGTGCAGGACGGAGCGCTGAAGAAGATTTCCTACGAGGTACTGACGGCGGCGCGCGCGGCCGACGAGGCGCTGGCAGCGGGTGGCGTGGCAGCACTCGTGATGGGTCCGGGCGCCGTGCAGGCTGCGCAGGGCGTGCCGGCTTCCGCCGCGCACGAGGTGCTCTGTGCGGAGGGAGACACGCTCTCGGCCTACGCCGGTCAGGCGTATGCCCAGGCGGTGCTGGCCGGCGCCGAGGCGGCCTCCGCGCAGGTCATCGTGTTCGGCGCGACGGCGTTTGGGCGCGACATCGCCCCGCGGGTCGCCGCAGCCCGCTCGGCCGGACTCCTGATGGACGTGACGGAACTCTTCGCACAGGAGGGCTGTCTTGCGGCTCGGCGGCCGGTGTACGCAGGCAAGGCGCTCGCCGAGGTGCAGGCCGCGGGCCCGCAGGCGGTCGCCGCCGTGCGTCCGAACGCGTTCGCGGCGCAAGCGCAGGGCGGACCCGCCGCGCCAGCGAGAGCCCTTGCGGTGGAGGTGGACCCCGCGTCCGTCCGTGCCAGGGTCCGCGAGGTGCGCCGCGAGGCGGCAGGCCGGGCGGAGCTCTCGGAAGCCGATGTCGTCGTCGCGGGAGGCCGCGGGCTCAAGGAGCCCGCGAACTTCGGGCTGGTCGAAGATCTGGCCGATGCGCTGGGAGCGGCGGTCGGCGCGACGAGAGCGGTCGTTGACGCCGGATGGCGGCCGCATCATGAGCAGGTCGGCCAGACGGGCAAGACGGTTTCTCCCGCCCTCTACTTCGCGGTCGGGATCTCCGGGGCCGTGCAGCACCTCGCCGGCATGTCGTCGAGCCGCACGATCGTCGCGATCAACCGGGACGCCGAGGCTCCGATCTTCAAGATCGCGGACTATGGCATCGTCGGGGATGCGCTCGAGATCCTGCCCAAGCTGACGGAAGAGGTCCGCCGGGCGAAGAGCTGAGAAAGACCATGGGGGCGGCGGACCGAAGGGCGCGCCGCCCCCTCGCCATGCACAGCCCTCAGGCGCCAAAGGACGCCTGCGCGCTCTGGGAAAGCGCGCCCTGCGCGGCGCGTGCGAGTGCCTCGGCGTCGACCGGATCTCCTTCCGCGTGGACGATCCGGACCGTGCCCTCCTGCGCTCCAGGTCCCTGCCGAGCGCAGAGCAGGAAAGCCGGCAGGCCGCGCGCGATCGCGGCCCGCACGGCAAGTCCCGGGCCCTTGCCGCGCCAGGTCGTCCGGTCGACCTGGCCCTCGCAGCTGATGACGGCGTCCGCGGCGGAAAGAGCGTCGAAGAAGCCGACCGCTTCGAAGAGGTCCTGCGCGCCGGGCGCAAGTTGCCCGCCGAGCGCGAGGAGGGCAGCCCCGACGCCGCCTGCGGCACCGCTGCCTGGCTGCTCGACGTCGATCTGGGCGGCCTGCCCCAAGACCGTGCCGAAGCGCGCGATCGCCCCGTCGAGCGCTGGCAGATCCTGCTCCGGGAAGCCCTTCTGGGTGGCGAAGGCAATCGCGCTCCCGTCCGGCCCCGAGAGCACATGGTCCACATCGGTGAGGATCTTCAGCGCGGCCCCAGAGAGGCGGCGCTGCGCGGGCCCTAGGTCGATGCCGCCCGCTGTCGTGAGCCAGCGCGCGTCTGCAAAACCTGACGGAGGCGGCGAGAGCACGGCCCCGAGCGCCTGCAGAGTTCCCGCTCCCGCATCCTGCGTCGCGCTTCCGCCGAGCAGCGCGAGCACTGTCTGCGGTGAAAGGGACAGCGCCTGCAAGAGCAGTTCGCCGAAGCCGTAGGTCGAGAGCCGCCAGGGATCGCGCGGCGCTGCGGCGACCCGCCAGAGGCCGGCTGCCTGCGCCAGTTCGACGGCCGCGACCCGGCGCGCCGCATGCCATGCGAAGTCGGCCTGCACCGGGCGCCCCATCGCGTCGTGCACGATTGCCGTGCGGCGCGTGAAACCCGCAGCGGCGAGCGCTGCCAGCGATCCGTCCCCGCCGTCCGCGATCGGCACGAGGATGGGATCGTGGCCTGCGGCTCGCACGCCGCGGGCGATGGCGTCCGTCGTCTCCCGGCAGTCCAGCGTTCCTTTCAGTGCGGCACCAGCCACGAGCACCCGCAATCTTTCACCCCGACGCACGTCTTCGCGCCGCGCCGCGCACTTCCTGCGCTCAGGAGTAACCGTAGCGGTGGTAGCAGTCCCGGCACAGCAGCATGTCGCAGTAGATGCGGAGCTTGCGCCGCAGCGTCAGCTTCTGGCAGATGTCGCAGCAGCGCAGCTCGACGAGCTTACCCAGCATCTTCGCCTCCAGGCGCTGCTATGATGCGCGGGCGCTCGTGGGGCTATGCGGCTTGGATACCTCGCGTGCCGGGGCGGGGACAATGGAACGGGGGGAAGCGCAGTGATCGTCATCATCATGATCGTCCTGTTCGTCGCGCTCGTGCTCGGGTTCGGGCTGGGCCCGGTGCTCTTGGCCATCTTCCACAACCGAACCCGCCGCAAGATCTAAAGGCATTCCGGGGCGCGGGGAGAAAGAGACGGCGGGAGGCGGTTCTGTGCGCCCGACCCGCATCTTGCTGCCGACGCCCTTCGCCGTCGGACCTGTCAACGCCTACGCTTTCAGAGAGCCGCCGGTGACGCTCGTGGACCCCGGTCCGCTGTTCCCGCCGGCCCAGGGCGCCCTGGACGCGGCGCTGCGCGATCTAGGGATCGCGCGCGACGCCATCGAGCGCATCCTCATCACGCACCACCATCCCGACCACAGCGGCTATGCCCCAGTGCTGGCCGCCGAGACGGGAGCGCAGATCTACACCCATCCTGACACGATCGCGCGCATGGTGCGGCCGCTCGGCGACCTCGACGCGGAGGAGGCGCTCCTGCGCCGGCACGGCGTGCCGGAACCGGTGCTCTCTGCCATGCACCGCGAACTGCAGCGCATCCTCTCCCACGTGGCACCGCTTGGGGCGGTGCAGCCGATCGAAGACGGCGAGCATGTGCAGGCGGGCGGTGACGATCTGCGCGCACTGCTCGTTCCCGGGCACGCCCCAGGCCACCTCGCCTTCGTCGGGCCGGACTACATCGTCGGCGGCGACGTGGTGATCGCCGGGATCACGCCGAACCCGGTGCTCGAAGTGGGAGAGGAGGGCAGGCGCAAGTCCTTGCCCGAGTACATCGCGAGCCTCGCGCGGCTGCGCGAATTCGAGGGCCTGCCGATCCTTCCCGGGCACCGGGACGAGATCGGTGAGCCGGCGCCACTGCTCGCGAGGTACCTCGAGCAAATCGAGGAGCGCAGAGAGCAGGTGCTCTCTGCGCTCGGTGATCGGACGATGCAGGCCTTCGCGCTCAGCCAGGAGTTCTTCCCGCTGCGACGCGGAGCGGATCCCTTCCTTGCCCTGAGCGAGGTGCTCGGCCACCTGGATCTCTTGCAGGAGCGTGGCGTCGTCGAGGAACTGAACGACGGGGAGCGGATCTTCTACCGTCGTCTCTAGAAGCTGTGCGACGCGCCGGGCTCGATCACAACCAGTTCCGTGTTCGGGCTCTCCTTGGCGATCCGGCTGCGCAGATCGTTCATGTCGGCCGCGATCGCCGGGAACGTGTTGTAGTGCATCGGCACGCAGTAGCGCGGCGCGACGAAGCGGCACGCGACGGCCGCGTCCGGGACGTCCATCGTGAAGTAGGAGCCGACGGGCAGGATCGCGATGTCGACGGGGCCCCAGACGTCGCGGAGCAGCTGCATGTCCAACGTCAGCGCGGTGTCGCCCGCGAAGTAGAGCTTCTTGCCTTCCGACTCGATCAGGAAGCCGCAGGCGTGACCTCCCGCGATGCCGGAACCGTGCAGCGCGAGGACGAGCTTCACCGAGCCGAAGTCGAAGGTCTGCTTGCCTCCGAGGTGCATGCCCTGCGCCTGGATGCCCTTCTGGGCAAGGTCGCCGGCGATCTCGTTCGTCGTGACGCAGGTCGCGCCGGTGCGGCGCAGGATTGATTCCGCGTCGCCGATGTGGTCTCCGTGCGCGTGGGAGATCAGCACGTAGTCGCACGCGATGTCCTCGGCCTTGGTCGTTGCAACGGGGTTTCCGGTCAGGAACGGATCGAGCAGGAGCTTCTTGCCCGCGGTCTCCACAAGCCAAGTCGCGTGCCCGATGAACGTCAGCTTCACGCGAGAATCCCTCCTTTTGGCAAGGCGATTATACCAGAGCGGGGAAGGGGCGCCGCGTCGAAGCCTGTGCTATCCTGGACCCGAAACCGCGGGGAGGGGCCGAAGTGGACGACCTGTGGCACGTCGGCGACAAAGTGCTGAGCCGCGAGAGGCTCTTGCGCACGATCGACGAGATCCTGGGGCTGCGCCAGGCGGGATTCTCGCAGCAGGCCGCGGCGGACCGCTTCTCGGTCGACCGCAGTTTCGTCTCGCGCCTCGAGGCGATCGCCGAAGTGCACAAGGGCGGGCGCATCGGACTCGTCGGCTTCCCCATCGCGAACAAAGATGCCGTGCGGCGCACGGCCGACGCCTTTGGCGTCGAGTTCGTCCTCCTGCTCTCCGAGGCGGAGCGGCAGACGTACCTGACCGCCCGCAGCGGCATGGAACTTCTGCACGACGTGCTCGGGACGGTCGCGCGGCTCCGCTCGCTCGACCACGTGGTGCTGCTCGCGTCCGACCGCTGGTTTTCGATCGCGAACGGGCTCTTGGGACGAGAGGTGAGCGGCATACGGATCGGCACCTCGCCGATCGCGGAGGACCGGGACGTGCCGATCACCGCGCTATCGGACCTTCTCCGCTCGCTGGGCGGCGGTGCGAAGGGTCGGACGGGCGGTCCGGAGGACGACGCCGCACCGCGTTGACAGCCTGGTAGGCCGGGAATATAATGCACGCGAGCAGCAGGGAGGCGGGCACCCCACAGAGGGATGTCCGTCCGTTTTTCAGAGCCTGCTGCCGGTGAGGACGCATCGAGAGGGGTGCCGTTTTGGAAAAGGAAATCCTCCTGTCGACCGAGGGTCTGAAGAAGATCGAGCAGGAGCTCGAGCACCTCAAGTCCGTGCGCCGCCGCGAAGTGGCGGAGCGCATCAAGCAGGCCCGCGAATTCGGCGACATCTCCGAGAACTCGGAGTACGAGGACGCGAAGAACGAGCAGGCCTTCATCGAAGGACGCATCCTGACGCTGGACAAGATGCTGCGCAACGCCAAGCTCATCGAAGAGGCAAGCGGAGACCCCGAGACTGTGACCATCGGCTCGCAGGTCAAGGTGCGAGACCTCGACGACAACGAAGTGTACGACTACACGATCGTCGGCTCGACGGAAGCCGATCCCATGCAGGACCGCATCTCGAACGAATCCCCGGTCGGCAAGGGGCTGCTCGGTGCCCACGTCGGGCAGAAGCTGTCCATCGGCATCCCTGCCGGTACGCTGCGCGTCGAGGTGCTCGAGGTTCGACGCTGACGTGACGAACGGCGACATGGAGCCGCGTACGGAACCCTTCTCGGAACCCCAGCGGCTCGAGAAGCTCAGAGCACTCAGCGCCCTGGGCCTTGATCCGTTTGGCCGCCGCTTCACCAACATCACCCACCACGCCGCCGAGATCGTCGAGCGCTGCGACGCGCTCGCGGGCCAGGTGGTGCGGATCGCGGGCCGGGTGCGCGCCGTGCGCCTGCACGGCGGCTCGTGCTTCCTCGACCTGCATGACGAGTCCGGGCGCATCCAGGTCTACGTGCGCAAGGATGCGGTGGGCGAGGATGCCTTCCGCCTCCTGGACCTCGTGGACCTCGGCGACTTCCTCGGCGTGGACGGCACGGTCTTCCGCACGCGGCGCGGCGAGCCGAGCGTCGACGTGACGTCCTTCGTGCCGCTCACGAAGGCGCTGCGGCCACCGCCCGAGAAGTACCACGGGCTGCAGGACACCGAGCTGCGCTACCGCTACCGCTACCTCGACCTGATGGCGAACCCGGATGTGCGCCGCACGTTCCGGCAGCGCGCGGCGATCATCCGCGCGTTCCGCCATGTGCTCGACGAGCGGGGCTTTCTCGAAGTGGAGACTCCCGTGCTACACCACCAGGCCACGGGAGCCGCGGCGAGGCCCTTCGGGACGCACCACAACGCACTCGACCTCGATCTCAACCTGCGCATCGCACTCGAACTGCACCTCAAGCGCCTGCTCGTCGGCGGCTTCGAGCGCGTCTACGAGATCGGCCGCGTCTTCCGCAACGAGGGGATCTCGACACGGCACAACCCGGAGTACACGCTGATGGAGTGCTACCAGGCGTACGGCGACCGCGAGGACATGATGGATCTCACGGAGGCGCTCGTGCGCGAGTCGGCGCGCGCGGCCCTCGGACAGGCCCGATTCACGTACCAGGGAGAGGAGTTCGATGCCGGGAGGCCTTGGCGGCGCATCACCTTCGCCCAAGCGATCCGCGACCACGGCGGCCCGGACATCGACCGGCTGTCGGGTGAGGAAGACTGGCGCGGGGCGGCGCGCGGGGCGGGCATCGACCCCACGCAACCGATCGCGAAGCTGATGGACGACCTCTTCGAGCACTACGCGCAGCCGCATCTGCGCCAACCCACCTTCCTGCTCGACCACCCCGCGGTGATGTCGCCGCTCGCGCGCGCAGCCGACGATCCGCGCTACGCGCTGCGCTTTGAGGGGTTCATCGCCGGCATGGAAATCGGCAATGCCTACTCCGAGCAGAACAACCCGCTCGCGCAGCGCGAGGCCTTCGAACAGCAGGCTCGCGAACGCCAGCGCGGCGACGCGGAGGCCCACGCCCTGGACGAGGATTTCCTCTTCGCGCTTGAGCACGGCATGCCTCCGACGGGGGGCCTCGGCATCGGAGTCGACCGGTTGTGTATGCTGCTTCTGGATGCTCCAAGCCTGCGGGAGGTCATCTTGTTCCCGCTCCAGCGTCCGCGCGCGTAGAAGGAAGGGCTGGTTTCATGAAGCGGGTCTTCGGCGTGTCG
The DNA here is from genome assembly GCA_021792885.1 of Bacillota bacterium. GTDB lineage: Bacteria > Bacillota > Sulfobacillia > JAJZYS01 > JAJYTV01 > JAJYTV01. The sequence continues at coordinate 6,422 of JAJYTV010000013.1, read as the reverse complement.
CTCGGGTCCTCGCAACGCGACCACACGGCCCAGGTGCAGATGCTCGACGAGCCGATCGAGCTGCAGCGCAAGGGGACCGACGGCGACCTCTCGCGCGCGGAGGCGCTCATCCGGGAGATCGACGGCCGCGTCGACGCGATCGGTCTCGGCGGGATCGACGTCTACCTCTATGCGCGCGGCGAGCGCTACACGGTGCGCGACGGGCTCAGACTGATGCAGGCGGCCGAGAAGACGCCGGCCGTGGACGGGTCGGGCATCAAGGACACGCTCGAGCGGGATGCGGTGCGCTACATCGCAGCCCAAACGAACCTGCTCACGCCCAAGACCCGCGTTCTGATGGTCTCCGCCGTGGACCGCTTCGGCATGGCAGAAGCCTTCGTGGAGCTCGGCTGCCCGGTCGTGTTCGGCGACCTGATCTTTTCGGCCGGCATGCCCTACCCGATCACAACGCTCGACGAACTCGCGGACATCGCGCACCGCATCCTGCCGGAGATGGGCAAGATGCCGTTCACGATGCTCTACCCGACCGGCAAGGAGCAGGAAGGGCCGCAGGACGAGGGACGCTTCCGGGAGTACTACGATGCGGCTGATGTAATTGCCGGCGACTGGCACTACATCCGCAAGTACCTGCCGGAGCGGATCGACGGCAAGTGGATCCTGACCAACACGACGACCAGCCGCGATATCGAGGAACTCCGTCGGCGCGGGGCGACGCACGTCGCCACCACGACGCCGGTGATGGGCGGCCGCAGTTTCGGGACGAACCTGATCGAAGCGATGATCGTGGCGCTCGCCCAAAAGCGGCCGGAGGAGCTGGGGCACGAGGGATACTCCGCGTGGCTACAGCGCCTGCGGCTCACGCCGCGCATCGAAGATCTGGGAGGAGGACCCGCGTGAGCGAAGCACCCAAAGAGCGACTCTTCGCGTCGCTCGACCTCTTCCGCGAGAAGGTCAACGACAATGCGCGGCTGCGCCAGATGAACCGGGACTGGAACCGGGACATCGCAGTCGTCGCCAGGGACCTGCCGGAGGTGGAGGCCTCGATCTCCATGCGCGAGGGACAGATGGACTGGCAGCCGCAGGCGGTGGAGAACCCGCATATCGTACTCTCGGCGCCCGCCGACGTGCTGATCGGCATCTTCCGCGGCGACAGCACGCCGACCGAGCCGTACCTCGACGGATCCCTGACGCTGCGCGGCACGCAGGAAGACGTGCTTCGCCTCGACTTCGTTTCGCTGATGATCTGGGGCGAGTAGTCCTCGGGGAGTGATGTCCACTTGAGTGAGGGGTTTGACCTGCTGCAGGAACTGTTGGAGGTCGGCAGCCCGCAGGGATTCGTGGAAACCTGCCGGGACCTGCGCGACAACATGCTCTTCTACGACCGCGAAGTCCTGATCGGGGCCTACACGGGCATCCTTGAGGGGCTTGCGTTCAGCGTCCTGCTCGACGCCGCGATCGGGCAACCGGAGAGCTTCGAGCTCGTCACCGACCGCGTGCGCGACTTCATCCGCTCGTTGCCCGGCAACCTCGACCTGCGCGAGTATCCGATGGACGTGCAATCGCTCGCCGAGCGCTTCCTCGAGACGGGAGGCCGCTCGCTCTATGAAGCGTTCCCGGCATGGGTCGCGACGCTGCACGTCTACGAGTCCGGCGAGTTCTCGGCGCAGGACGACATCGATCGGCTGCTCGCCGAGGCGCGCCACGAGGCGGAACTGGGCAGCGAGAGCCAGGCCCTCGCGCGCATCGGCCGCGTCGGGGCGCTGGCGCTCACAGGCCGGCGCATCCGCCCGGTCTGGGGCCGCATCGCGGGGCCGCTCGAGCCGTGGCTGCACGGCCTCTACGCAGCTGTGGAGGCGGTCGCGAACCACGAGCGCATCACCTATCCCTTGCAGCCGATCGTCGAGGAGCGCATGCGCCGCAGCGCGCGCAACGTCGTGCGCGATCTGTCGCTGCGCCGCCGCTATGAGGAGCCGGCGAGCGACGTGTGGCGTGAGGCCGACGAGGTCGATCGGTTCTACAGCGAAGTGATCGGCGGGCGAGAGCGCCTCACGGAAGAGGCGTACACCGTCGTACAGGCGCAGGGAACGAAGCTGCTGCCCGTCCTCCTTACGATCGTCGGCGCGCGCGAGCTGCGCGATGACGAGCAGGGCCGCGAGCATCTCGCGCCGGTGCGCGCGCTCGAGGCGCTCGTCGCACTGCACGCGGTGGAGGCGGTGCCGACCCTTCTGCGCATCGTCGCGGAAGTCGACCCGCAGGACGCGCTCTTCGGCGCCGCGCAGACGGCGCTCGTCAAGCTCGGCTCGGCGGCCGCGCCGCAGGTGCTGTCGTTCGCATCGGGCGAAGCGGACGCGGAGACGGCGATCTACCTTTCCGAAGTGCTGTCGCGGATGGAGAAGGATGAGCGCGTGTTCCGCTTCCTCACGTCGATGTTCCGCAGAACGTCGTGGTGGGAAGGCAAGGGCACGCTCGCACGCGCGCTTGCGGACTACGGCGATACGCGCGCGCTTCCTTTGCTGCGCGACGCGCTGCGCAACCTCGACCAGCGCGATTCGCGCCAGTCGGAGCTGTTGCGCGAGGCGATCGGCAGCCTTTCGCGCCGTGCGGAGCGGCCGAAGCTGTCGCCGCGCGGACGGCGTCTGCGGCGTCAGCCGTGATCGCTGCGCGCCAGAACATTCCTGTTGCGCACGCCAAATCACGGTAGTATAGTATCTCTTGCCGCCGCGAACGCGGGCAAGGCAGCGGGACGGAAGTTCCGCGGTGGATTCGGAAGTGCGGCATGAACTGCCAGTTGACTGGCGGTGGCCGAGCGAGTAGAATCACTTCTTGCCGTCGCGAGAGCGAGGCAGACAGCCGGAACGGTCCGGCTCGGTCTTTGAAAACCGAACAGCAGAGAACTTGCGAGCGAACGTACACAAAGTAACGAGCCAAGAACGGCTCATCTATAGATGAGAGTTTGATCCTGGCTCAGGACGAACGCTGGCGGCGTGCTTAAGACATGCAAGTCGAACGGACTTGGTCCTTCGGGGTCAAGTTAGTGGCGGACGGGTGAGTAACACGTGAGCAACCTGCCCTTCTGGTCGGGATAACACCGCGAAAGCGGTGCTAATACCGGATACGTTCTCCGGGTCGCATGGCCTGGGGAGGAAAGGGGAAACCCGCAGGAGGAGGGGCTCGCGGCCCATTAGCTAGTTGGTGTGGTAACGGCGCACCAAGGCGACGATGGGTAGCCGGCCTGAGAGGGTGAACGGCCACACTGGGACTGAGATACGGCCCAGACTCCTACGGGAGGCAGCAGTCGGGAATCTTCGGCAATGGGCGAAAGCCTGACCGAGCAACGCCGCGTGGGTGAGGAAGGCCTTCGGGTTGTAAAGCCCTGTCCTAGGGGACGAAACAAATGACGGTACCCTGGGAGGAAGCCCCGGCTAACTACGTGCCAGCAGCCGCGGTAATACGTAGGGGGCGAGCGTTGTCCGGAATTACTGGGCGTAAAGGGCGTGTAGGCGGCCGCTTAAGTTCGGTGTGAAAGGCATGGGCTCAACTCATGGACTGCATCGAAAACTGGGTGGCTTGAGGGTGGTAGAGGAGAGCGGAATTCCCGGTGTAGCGGTAAAATGCGTAGATATCGGGAGGAACACCAGTGGCGAAGGCGGCTCTCTGGGCCACACCTGACGCTGAGGCGCGAAAGCTAGGGGAGCGAACGGGATTAGATACCCCGGTAGTCCTAGCCGTAAACGATGGGTACTAGGTGTAGGAGGTATCGACCCCTCCTGTGCCGCAGCTAACGCAATAAGTACCCCGCCTGGGGAGTACGGCCGCAAGGTTGAAACTCAAAGGAATTGACGGGGGCCCGCACAAGCAGTGGAGCATGTGGTTTAATTCGACGCAACGCGCAGAACCTTACCAGGGCTTGACATCCCCTGACGACCGCGGAAACGCGGGGTCCATGGCTTCGGTCATGGCAGGGTGACAGGTGGTGCATGGTTGTCGTCAGCTCGTGTCGTGAGATGTTGGGTTAAGTCCCGCAACGAGCGCAACCCTTATCCTTTGTTGCCAGCATTGAGTTGGGCACTCAAAGGAGACTGCCGGAGACGATCCGGAGGAAGGTGGGGATGACGTCAAATCATCATGCCCCTTATGTCCTGGGCTACACACGTGCTACAATGGCCGGCACAACGGGTAGCGAGGCGGCGACGCCGAGCCAATCCTCAAAGCCGGTCTCAGTTCGGATCGCAGGCTGCAACCCGCCTGCGTGAAGCCGGAATTGCTAGTAATCGCGGATCAGAACGCCGCGGTGAATACGTTCCCGGGCCTTGTACACACCGCCCGTCACACCACGAAAGTTGGCAACACCCGAAGTCGGTGAGCGAACCCGCAAGGGGGGCAGCCGCCGAAGGTGGGGTCAATGATTGGGGTGAAGTCGTAACAAGGTAGCCGTATCGGAAGGTGCGGCTGGATCACCTCCTTTCTAAGGAGCTCCTCCTCCCCTTCGGGAGAGGAATCCTAGGTCGATCTTGCATGCTTCTCTGCTGTTCGGTTTTGAGAGACCGAGTCTCTCCTCTTTGGGCGTATAGCTCAGGTGGTTAGAGCGCACGCCTGATAAGCGTGAGGTCGGTGGTTCGAGTCCACCTATGCCCACCAGGTTTGTGGGGATGTAGCTTAGTGGGAGAGCGCCTGCTTTGCAAGCAGGAGGTCGGCGGTTCGAATCCGCCCATCTCCACCATGCCCTTCGGGGCGCGAGGACGTTGACAACTGCAAACGAGGTCAAGGAAGTAAGGGCGCACGGTGGATGCCTAGGCGCTGAGAGCCGATGAAGGACGTGGCAAGCTGCGAAAAGCCTCGGGGAGCCGCAAGCAGGCTTTGATCCGGGGATGTCCGAATGGGGAAACCCGGCACGGTGAAGCCGTGTCACCGCACGCTGAATCCATAGGCGTGCGGAGGGATACCGGGGGAACTGAAACATCTAAGTACCCCGAGGAAGAGAAAGAGACATCGATTCCCTGAGTAGTGGCGAGCGAAAGGGGAAGAGCTCAAACCATCGCGACGCGATAGGCGGCAGCCGTTTTCGCGGTGGGGTTGTGGGACCTTCAGGGATGCTCTGCCGAGCATCCGGGCACGAAGTCACGCTAGCCGAACGGTCTGGGAAGGCCGGCCAAAGAGGGTAAGAGCCCTGTAGGCGAAAGCGTGGCGCAGGTCTTGGAGGGATCCCGAGTACCACGGGACACGAGGAATCCCGTGGGAAGCTGGGCGGACCACCGTCCAAAGCTAAATACTACTCAGCGACCGATAGTGGAGAGTACCGTGAGGGAAAGGTGAAAAGCACCCCGGGAGGGGAGTGAAATAGCACCTGAAACCGTGCGCTTACAAGCAGTTCGAGTCTGCCTACGGGCGGATGAGAGCGTGCCTATTGAAGAATGAACCGGCGAGTTACGGTAGGCAGCGAGGTTAAGGGCCTAAGGTCCGGAGCCGGAGCGAAAGCGAGTCTTAAAAGGCGAGAGTTGCTTGCTGTAGACCCGAAACCGGGTGATCTACGCATGGCCAGGGTGAAGTCCCGCTAAACCGGGATGGAGGCCCGAACCACGTTAGCGTTGAAAAGCTATGGGATGAGCTGTGCGTAGGGGTGAAATGCCAATCGAACCCGGAGATAGCTGGTTCTCCCCGAAATAGCTTTAGGGCTAGCCTCAGGTGGAGAGATGCGGGGGTAGAGCACTGGTTGGGCTAGGGGCCTTACCGGGTTACCGAACCCGTTCAAACTCCGAATACCGCATCTTGTTGCCTGGGAGTCAGACGGCGGGGGATAAGCTTCGTCGTCAAGAGGGAAAGAGCCCAGACCGCCGGCTAAGGTCCCCAAGTCAGGCTAAGTGGGAAAGGATGTAGGGTTGCTAAGACAGCCAGGATGTTGGCTTAGAAGCAGCCACCATTCGAAGAGTGCGTAATAGCTCACTGGTCGAGTGACCCTGCGCCGAAAATGTAACGGGGCTAAGCCTGACACCGAAGCCGCGGATGTCCCGCAAGGGACGTGGTAGGGGAGCGTTCTGCAGGCGGGGAAGGTGTGCCGGAAGGCATGCTGGAGCGTGCAGAAGTGAGAATGCCGGTATGAGTAGCGAGATGGCAGGTGAGAATCCTGCCCGCCGAAAGCCTAAGGATTCCTGAGCAAGGATCGTCCGCTCAGGGTTAGTCGGGACCTAAGTCGAGGCGTACAGCGTAGACGATGGACAATCGGTGGACATTCCGATACCACCCCGAGGCGTTTGAGCGATGGGGGGACGCAGAAGGGCAGGCCATGCGGGCGATTGGAAGTGCCCGTCCAAGCCGGTAGGGAGACCAGGCAGGCAAATCCACCTGGTTATTCCCGAGAGGCGATGGGGAGCGAAAATTGCAGTAGCGAAGTGGCCGGACCCATGCTGCCAAGAAAAGCCTCTAGC
>JAJYTV010000398.1 GCA_021792885.1 Bacillota bacterium | reverse complement strand
CCGCGGCGGTAGCTTGTGCAACACGAGGCGCAGGAAGAGAACGCCGAGGATCAGGAAGGCGATCGGCACGCTGAGCGCCCACTGCACCATGCTGACGACGGTGAGCGTACGCTCCATGCCGAGCGTCGCCATGTGCGGAACGAGCAGCCCGCCGCTCGCGGCGGTGACCTCCGCCGGCACGATGGGCATCAGCCAGACCGCGGTCATCCGGTCGAGCCGGTGGTCGTGGCTCAGGAACATCATGTACGGGACGACGATCACCGATGCGACCGCCAGCACGACGTTGAAGATCCAGAGGTCGTATGCAATCGAGAGCGAGGCGGGTCCGAAGAGCGGCACGCCCATGTCGACGAAGCCGTTCACGACCGTCGTCAGCGCCATCGGGATCGCGCCGAGGAACATCGACTGCATGGGGTCGTGCAGGATCTCCCGCATCCCGCCGCGGTCGAAGATCCCCCGGCAGATGAACAGGACGAAGAACAGCGTCACGAGGACGATGTTGACGAGCCAGAGCACAGTCCCCGCATCCTTGAGCCAAAGCGGGCCACCGGGCATCGTGAACGCCCCGAGCGCCGTGATCCCGGTGCCCATGCCGACGGTGAACCAGTTCGGCGTGAAGCGTCTGCAAGCGCCCATCTAGAAGGCCCCCCGTCGCGTTTGCCTCCCATTCTGGCAGGACGGCGGGGGGCCTGACATACGACCGCTTCCAAGGCTCCTTCACTGCTCCTGAAGGCAGCGGCGGGGCTCAGGGCGGGGTGCGTTTCGCGCTGTCGCGCCGCAGGAGCGAGATCAGGTCCTTGGCCGCAGGCCCGTGCTCGTCGGGGTTGCGGCTCACGAGGTAGATCTGGCGGTTCAAGCGCAGCTCCGGGATCGGAACGAAGGAGACCTCGTCGCCCGGATCGTCGGCCAGCGTATGCGAGAGCACACTGACGCCAACGTCGTGGCGAACCATGGCGACGATCGCCCGCACCGAGGAAAGTTCCATGATCACCCGCATCGCGCCGAGATCCCGGTCGACACCCCGCAGAGCGGCCTCGAGGATCCGCCGGGTGCCCGAGCCCTCTTCGCGCACGATGAGGTCCTGCTGGGCGAGTTCCTCGACGCTGACCTCCGCTCGGCCCGCGAGAGGGTGGTGCGCATTGACGAGCAGCCCGAGCCGGTCGTGCCAGAGGGTCGTCACGTGCAGCGGCCGCTGCCCGACCCGGCCGACGCGGCCCTCCACGATGCCGAAGTCCACCTGCCCCGTCTCGACGTGCGTCAGCACGCCGGCACTGTTGTCGAGCGTCAGCTTCACAGACACCTCGGGGTAGCGCCGTCGGAACGCCCCGAGCGGGCGCGGCAGGAACACCTCCATAACGGTGTGGCTGGCCGCGACGTGCACGGCCTGCGCACCCGCCGCGACGCGGTGTACCTCGCGGTATGCCTGCCGCCAATCCGCCTCGATGCTCTCCGCGTAGCGGCGCAGCGCCTCGCCCGCCGGCGAAAGCCGCGCCCCGCGGTTCGTGCGCGTGAAGAGGCGGGCGCCGAAGTCCGCCTCGAGGGAGGAGATCTGCTGGCTGACGTTGGACACTGACATGTTGATCTGGCGGGCGGCTTCGGTCAGCTGGCCCTCGCGTGCAACCGAGAGAAATACGATCAGGCGGGGGTCCAGCAAAAGTCCTCCTTCACCGGCGAGTCCTGCGCGAACGGCCCGGTCCACTCCAGGCACGCCCGGTGTGGTATCGTCTTCGCGTCGAGGACTGATGCACATTATACGCGTCCCGTGCGAATGTCCATGGGGCAGGACCGACGCCGTCGGACATGCGCCGGGCTGCGTCTTCACCGCTCCGCCCGGAGCCGTATCGCCGAAACGCCGAACGCTTGAGGAGGGCCTTGCGACGATGACCGGGTACCGGGCGAACCTCGAGACGATCATTCGCTCCACCGACTGGTTCATGAAGGCACTGCAATCGGTTCGCCTCTATGATCCTCCGGACTGGCTCTTGGGCGGCGGCATCCTCCGCAATTTGGTCTGGGATCACCTGCACGGCTATGCGGTGCCAACCGCGGCACGCGACGTCGACGTCGCGTTCTTCGACCCGACGGACCTGCGCCCGGAGCGTGATGCACAGGTCGAGGCCGCCCTCATCGCCTTGGATCCACGCGTTCCGTGGCAGGCGAAGAACCAGGCGGCAGTGCACCTGTGGTACGAGCGCCGGTTCGGTTTCCCCGTCGAGCCCCTTTCGTCGAGCGCGGATGCGGTCGGCACCTGGCCGGAGACTGCGACGAGCGTCGCCGTCCGGCTGATGGCGGACGACGCACTGACGATCGTCGCACCATGCGGGCTCGACGACTTGTTCCACATGGTGCTTCGGCGGAACCCGCGAAGAGTCACGCGGGAACTCTTTGCAGAGCGACTCGCGGAGAAGCGCATTTTGGACGTGTGGCCAAGGGTGCAACTGGTACGCGACTGACTCTATCCAGTGGGCGCAGTGGCGGGGCCGTCCCGCAGGGCGGCCCGCCG
>JAJYTV010000397.1 GCA_021792885.1 Bacillota bacterium | reverse complement strand
GCTCCATGGCGATCGGCTCCGGCCAGACGTGGTAGGAGAAGGTGAGGTTCCCTGCATCCACGCCGATGCGCACCGCGCCGTAGGCAGGGTGTTCGTAGGTGCCCGCGTACGCCGAGAGCGCGTGGCTCGGCGCGGTGTCCGCGATGCGGCCCGCCGCGTAGTCACCGCTCTGCTGCTCGAGGACGAGCCGCTGCTCCACCCGCTCCTTCGCGTAGGCCGGCCAGTCGCGTCCGGGCAGGTCCAGCACCCGGTCGACGACCGCGTAGGCGAGCGTCGCAGGGAAGGCGCTCAGCTCCTGGTTGCTGAGGACGGCGATGCCGAGCCCCTGCGTGGGCGCGAGCATGACCATGGCGCTGAAGCCGTCGATGTTCCCTCCGTGGTGGACGAGGCGGTGTCCCATGTACACCTCCGTGAACCAGCCGAGGGCGTAGGCCGGCGCGAGGCGGCGCCCGTCGTCGTCGGTCTGCGGCAAGACCATCTGCGGGCGGTGCAGGAGGTCGACGCTCGCCGCACCCAGCAGCTGCGTGCCGTCGACCGCGCCGCCGCCGAGGTGCACCCGCAGCCATTGCGCCATGTCCTTCGCGCAGGAATTGATCGCCCCCGCGGGGGCGATCGCGTCGATGTTGGCGAAGGGCACCTCGCGGCGCTCGCCCTTCGACTGCCCGTAGGGAGTCGCATGGTTCCCGTCCGCCTGCGCCACGGCAACGGAGAAGTTCGTGCGCCGCATCCCGAGCGGGCCCAGGATCCGCTCGTGCGCGAACTCCTCCCAGGTCTTGCCCGCGATGCGCTCGACGAGGTAGCCGAGTGTAGCGAACATGACGTTCTGGTACTGGAAGGCGGTGCGGAAGGGGCGGCTCGGCGGGAGGTAGCGCAGGCGCTGCACGAGCTGCGCGCGGGTGAGTCCGGACTTGTACCACGAGAACTCGTGGCGGGGCAGGCCGACGCGGTGGCAGGCCAGGTCCGTCGGCGTCGCCTCGGAGGACGCCACGGGGTCCTGCAGGGCGAACTCCGGCAGGTAGCGGCGTACCGGCGCATCCCACTCCAGCGCGCCGTCCTCGACGAGCAGTGCGAGCGACGCCGTCGTGAAGGACTTCGTGGCGGAACCGATCGCGAAGAGCGTCTCGGCGTCCACTGGCGCGCCGGATCGCGCGTCGCGCACGCCAAGCCCCTCGCAGAGGATGAGGCGGTCTTCGCGCATCACCGCGACGGACGCTCCCGCGACGTCGAAGAGATGCATCGCCCGCTGCGCGATCGCCCGGAGATCCGACGCAAGATGCTGGTCTGCTGCCGACTGCGCCATGCCGCCTCACCTTTCCCACCGAGACGCTTCCATCGCAGCGCCTTCGTCGCAGACGTCCCGCTCTCCTACCGCGGGCAGGCGGCGACCGTCCACGCGCTCCCGCCGTCGCGGGTGTGGTAGCAGAAGGTCGCGGCAGATCCTCCCTCCGGGACGAAGCGGTACACGAGCAGACCTTGTTCGGGGCGTTGGAACCGCAGCTGCACCGCGCGAAACGCGATCAGCAGCCCTGCGGTGAGCGGCGCCTTGGGAAGCGTCACGGGCGTCCAGGTCTCGCCGCCATCCTTCGTGGCGTAGAGCAGGGCTTCGGGGACAGAGGAGGCGGCGTCGGTCGAGGCCGCGATCCATCCGGTCTTGGGGGTCGTGAAGTCGAGGAGAGTCGCTTGGTCGGAGCCGATCGCGCCGCCGAGGGCAACGGTATCCGCCGCGACGTGCCACGTCCGGCCGCCGTCGCGGGTCGCAAGGAGATCCTTCGGGGCAGAGCCCGCACCGGGCAGCCCGCTCGCGAGGATCCACCCGTCATTGGCGCTCGCGAAGGACATCTCGAGGCCGAAGCTCCCGGTCTTCGCCCACGTCCCCTCGCGCCAGGCCGCTGCCGGCAGCAACTCACTCCACGTAGAGCCCCCGTCCGTCGTGCGATAGACCGAACTGGCCGCAGGATACCCGGGTCCCGTCGTGACCATGAGCCAGCCGTCGCGCGGGCCGAAGAGCGCGAGGCGCGCAAACTCCACCGGCTCTGTCGTGCGCAAGGTGCGGAGAACGGTCCACTGCCCGCCTTCGTAGCGCTCGACTTGGACGGCGCAGCCCAGCGAAGGTCCGGACTCGATCCAGCGCACCCGTAGCGTTTGGGAAGCGCCGGTCGCGCTCGAACTCGCCATCGGCCCGGCGCGAAGGCACGCGCCGGGGGCGCTCGCAGTCGCCTTGTTGCCCGAAGGCGTGCGGGACGCTTTCAGATGTGGCGCCGTGCCGCACCCCGCGAGCAGAACGCCGAGCGCGAGGACGCTTGCCGTCAGCCGCCCTTTCATCACGCACTCCACCTCTTGCGCTGGAGGTCATGGTAGTTCGCGCGAAGTCTTCCCTTGCAAGGTGAACACCGGCGGCGAAGGAACCGGTCGCGCCTGCACGCTGCGGGGAGCAGCGCACGCGGGAGCACGCTGCGAGCCACCGCCGCCGTGTGGGCAGGGGGGCTCACGAGGCGGCGGGGCCGCG
>JAJYTV010000396.1 GCA_021792885.1 Bacillota bacterium | reverse complement strand
GGGCGTCGAGTCGTTCCGCTGGTCGCCGGACGGTAGCGAGATCGTCTACGCCGCCCGCGCCCCGCTGCCCGGCGAGAAGGACTACCTCAAGGCGATCCGCGACGACGAGGGCCCGATCGTGCTGCGCCGCGTGCAGCACAAGCAGGACGGAGAGGGCTACCTCGACGAGGTGCACACGCAGATCTTCCTCGCGGACGTCGCGACGCGCGCGGTGCGCCAGCTCACGAGCGCGCCCTTCAGCTGCCGCCTGCCGGCGTTCTCGCCGGACGGCAAGCGCATCGCATTCGTCGCGAACTGCACCGGTGATGCGGACCAGAACCACCGCCAGGACATCTTTCTCGTCGGGCGCGACGGCGGCGAGACCTGGCGCGTGACGCGCGGCGACGTCGCCGCCGAGACCTCGGGCGAGCCGCCCAGCTTCTCGCCCGACGGTGCGAAGCTCGCCTTCGTCTCGCAGATCGAGCCGGAGAACGCCTACCTCGTGACGCAGCTGATGGTCGTCGACCTCGCGGCGGCGCGGCCTGTCGCGAGTCTTGCAGAGGAGCTCTCGCAGGGATTCTCGTCGCTTGGCGGCGTCGTGCCGGACGGTACCCCCGAGGACCCGGTGCAGCACGGGCGCGTCTACCCCGTGCCGCTCGAGCGCACGCCGCTTCAGATCCCCACACAGGCGCTCGACCGCCCGGTCCTCGGTGGCGTGCGCTGGATCGATGGGGAGACGCTCCTCACGCTGATCGCAGACCAGGGCCAGACGAAGATCGCACGGGTCTCGCTGCGCGGCGGGGTCGAGTACGTCGCGCCGCGCGGGCCGTACGGCAACACCTGGGAGATGGACGCCCAGGGCGGGCAGATCGTCGCGACCCTCTCGTTCCCCGACCGGGGACGCGAACTCTACCGCATCGATCCGGAAGGAGCGGTGCGCCTGACCGCGTTCCAGGAGGAGATCGTGCAGGATCTCGACCTCCCCCGCATGGAGCGCCTCTCGGTGGTGGCACCGGACGGCGCCACGGTGGACGCGGTCGCGCTCTTCCCCCCAGGGCATGCGGCGAAGCCCTTGGTGCCCCTGATCGTCGAGATCCACGGCGGGCCGATGTGGTTCGACAGCCCCGAGTTCGACTTCGACAGCGTCTACTTCGCCCAGCGCGGCTACGCGGTCCTGAAGGTCAACTACCGCGGGTCCATCTCTTTCGGCGAGGCGTTTTGCCGGCAGATCCAAGGGTGTTGGGGTCCCCTCGAGCACCAGGACGTGATGGCCTGCGTCGACCACCTGGTCGCGCGCGGGGACGTGGATCCCGAGCGCCTCTATGTCACGGGCTTCTCGCAGGGCGGCATCATGACGAACTGGGCGGTGGGCCACACAGACCGCTTCCGCGCCGCGGTCAGCGAGCACGGCATGTGGGAGTACATCTCCGCCTTCGGCACCGACGACTGCCATCTCTGGTGGCAGGATGACCTCGGCGTGCCGTGGCAGAACGCGGAGGCCTACCGCAGCATGTCTCCCGCCTCGGGCGCCGCGAACATCCGCACGCCGCTTCTGATCACGGCCGGCCAGGAGGACTGGCGCTGCCCGCTCGACCAGGCGGAGCAGCTCTATATGTCCCTGCGCAAGCGCGGCGTGCCGACGGAGCTCGTCATCTACCAGGGGGAGCACCACGCGATCACGAAGCCGAGGCGCGCGGTCGACCGGCTGCGGCGGATCGGCGACTGGTTCGCCCGTTACGGGGGCATCCCCATCGAGGACGATTCGGCGGAAGGCTACCCGGATCCGCAGGGGAAGAAGGCATAAGGCACAGCCGAACGGACGGGGAGGAGCCATTGCTCCTCCCCGTTGCTTGTCGTCGCCCTGCGCAGGGATCCTCAGCCGTCTCCTGACTGCGGGCGCTTAGAAGTGGGACGCGAGCCAGGTCTGGACTTCGGGCACGCGCCGCGCGTAGAGCGTGATGTGGCCGTCGTCGGGGCTGAGATGCGCCTCGGCGGCGGGGATCTCTTGCGCAAGCCACTCGCCGTGGGCGTAGGGGACCATCAGGTCGTGCGGGCCCTGCCAGATCTGCAGGGGCACGCGGACCTCCTCCAGGCGGAAGCCCCATGGCCGCGTGAACGCGAGATCGTCATCGACCCAGCCGTCGATCGATGCGCGCATGCCGTCTTGCAGCAGGCGGACGAACTCCAGCCCCAGGCCGCTCGAGAAGACGGCCCGGTCCGGCGGGCTGAGGAGTGTGCGCATGTGCTCCGCCATCGCGGCGGGGTCTGCGTCGACCATCGTGGGCACCTGCGGCTCGAGGTAGGCGCGCAGGTCGCGCTCGCTGCGCAGCGCGGCACCGAACTCATCGAGGTTGTCCTGGCCCATGCCGTCGAGGAAGTCCAGCCCCTCGGCGCCGTAGGGCGCGACGCCCGCGAGCGACGCTGCGGCGACGACCCTATCGGGGAGCAGGGCGGCGCATGCCAGCGCGTGGGGACCGCCGCCCGAGATGCCCCAGGTGGCGAAGCGGTCGATACCGAGCGCATCGGCGAGCTG
>JAJYTV010000395.1 GCA_021792885.1 Bacillota bacterium | reverse complement strand
ACCGGCGTTCGGCCTGTAGCGGCATCGGGCGAAGGGGAGCACAGAGGAACCGGCCCGCCGGTGACGGCGGGCCGGTTCCTCTGCTTGCGGCCTGGACTCCAGGAGGGGGAGGTGGTCAGGGCGCGTAGACCGTGACCTGCGAGACGCTCCCCGGTTGCACGAGTTCGTTGCTCGCTGCGAGCGTGCGCCCGACGACGAAGCCGGATGTCGGGCTGCCGTTCGGGAACACGACCGTGAGCCGCGTGGTGCCCGCCGAGGCGCCGCCGTACGTCACAGGGAAGCCCGCTTTCTGCAGGAGCGCCATCGTGTACTGGCTGCCGTAGAGGGTGATGGGCACATCCTTCGGCGAGGGGAACGGCGGCAGACCGGTCCATGCCCCGGTGGAGCCGTACGGCTTCAGGGCCTTCGTGACATCCGCCGCGTCGAGCACGTCGTAGTAGGCGCCCTCGATGGCGTTCTCCGCGTTGATGCCCGGCATGGGCATCGCGCCGAGCTGCATCGAGTCGGCGATGCTGCCGAGCGTCACCTTCTGCAGGTGGGCGTGCGCCAGACTCATGCCGAGCGCGAGGAGCTGGCTGTGCGTCAGGTTCGTCGCGACGTCCTTGCTCCAGGCGGAGATCAGCGACGGCACGTGCAGGGCGGCCTCCACCGGGTTCTTGAGCAGCTTGTCTTTGAGCGCGAGGAGCACCTGCTGCTCCGCGCCCATGCGCTGGAAGTCGTTCGTGCGGTAGCTGTTGCCGGCGGCGTTCTGGCGGATGCGGATGTAGGCGAGCGCCCACGGGCCGGAGAGGCAGTGCCAGCCCTTCGTGAAGTCCGCCTTGCTGTGCAGGGGGTCATAGAGGCGCGCGGGGATGTAGATGTTCACGCAGCCGACCGCGTTCACCGCGTCGACGAAGCCCTGGAAGTCGGTCGCGATGTAGGCGTGGATCGGCATGCCGGTGAACTTGCTGACGTACTTCATCGCGAGTTCGGGGCCGCGCCGGGGGCTCTGCTGCAGGCCGAGGAAGAAGCTCTCCTTGATCTTGGGGATCGGGTCGCGCCAGCCGGGCAGCGCGATCAGCGTGTCACGCGGGACGGAGATCAGCGTCACCTTGTGGGTCGTCGGGTCGATGTGCACGACCATCAGGATGTCGGCCTGCCCGCCGGACGTCCCCAGCGAGAGCGGCCCCTGGGCTTGACGGGCGTTGTTCCCGATCAGCAGGATGTTGTATGGCACGTTCTGGGAGATCGAGGCAGGCGGCGCACCGCCAGGCGCGGAGTTCTGGCCGAGCCAGCTGCGCGCGAACGCGAAGCCGCCCACGAGGACCAGCACGATGACGAGGAGCCAGACGAATTTGGCGCGCACGCGGAACTTCTTCTTCAACCGGGTGCCCTCCCCGCCAGGCTCGACTGGCTATTGGCAAACGCGTAGAATCGACCTTGGGTTGTCTGTGGGGAGCGAACGTCCGCCATGCTGTCCCTTGAACTACCGCCACTCGGACCGGCAGAACAGGAACTCGCGCTGAACGCGCTCGCGAACACGTTGGCCTGCGCCTTGGACGAGGCGCTGCTCGCGCGGGTCGGCAGCTTCCTCTGGCAGGGTGTCCAGATCGAGGGCCAGCCGGAGCCGCCGGGAGCCGTGCCGTCCAACCGCTACGACCGTGCCGCCCTGCACCTCTTCGTACAGGTCTGCACTCCCCGCCGGATCACCATGCCCCCCGCCGAGGCCCAGCGCCTTGCAGACCTCCTGGACGATTGCCTCAAGGTGGCGAGCCGCCTGCACGGCGGGCGGCTGTGGCCGATGATGCAGCAGAGCATCTGGCGCAGGCTGCGCGACCTCGTGCAGGAGCAGATCGCCGCCGGAGCCTAGCCATCCTCCTGCCAGCTTGCGCAGATCGCCCCGTAGCGCTGGCCAGCGACGTAGAGCGGAACGGAGAACAGCGTGGTGACGCCTCCGTCGTCCCGCAGGTAGGTGCGTGCGAAGAATGCGGCACGCCGCTCATCGAGTCGAACACCGGCGCGGGTGAAGTCGTTTCGCGTCGCCGGATGGGGAATGCGGTCGGCCGCAAGGCCGACGCGCGACGCGGCCACGACAACGGGCTCATCGTAAATCCGCTTCAGCCGACTGTGCAAGGTATCCCGCTGGGGATCGCCGGTCCAGTCGGCCGCGTTCTTGCTGTTGTGGGTGAAGCAGTACGCGTTGAGATCCGCCGCGATGACGAAGAGGTAGCGCGGGGATCGCTGCAGGTAGCGGTCGAGGATGCGCATCGCTTCCTCGTCCAGGGCCTCGGAGTAGCGGGTCCGGTACTTCGGCGGATCGAAGCCCTCGGGAGGTACCCGGTCGACGTTGAACAGACGGGAGAGGGAGCTCACCTGCGCGCCCTGGATCGGGATGTACTGCAGGTCGAGCGCGTCGTCGACCGTGAGGCGCCCTTCGCTGATCGCCTGCGCGAACAGCGATTCGAGGTCGCCGGCGCAGTCCTCGAGATCATGGCGGACGTCGTCGACGAACGTGCCGGCCCGCACACGCCCGAGCACCG
>JAJYTV010000394.1 GCA_021792885.1 Bacillota bacterium | reverse complement strand
CACGCTGATCGTCATCACCATCTTCGGCCTGCTCGTCAGCAACATCCTCGGGCAGCAGATCGTCAAGCTCTATGAGTGGGTATTCCAGCGCGTTCCGATCCTGCGCACCGTCTACGATGCCGTGAAACAGCTCGTCTCCACGTTCGCCGACACCAAGCACGGCGCGTTCCAAGCGGTCGTGCTGGTGCCACATGGCGGCGGGAGCGGGCATGCGCTCGGCTTCGTGGTCCGCGAGCAGTCGATCGAAGGGCGCGTCGCCGTGTTCGTGCCGTTCTCGCCGCCGACGGCGGGGTTCCTCGTGCTCTATCCGCCGGAGGAGGTCCGCTCCGCGGAGCTCACGGTGGAAGAGGCGATGAAGATCCTGCTCTCGGGCGGGACCCTACTTCCCAACGGCGACTCATTCTCGAACAAGGAGAGTGCGCTGCAATGATCACGCGGGAACAGGTGATGGACCGTCTCGCGACGGTGATGGATCCGGAACTCCACCTGCCGATCACCGAGCTCGGCATGGTCGACGGGGTGGAGATCGACGGCGGCCGCGTGCGCGTCGGCGTGAAGCTGACCGTCGCGGGCTGCCCGCTCAGCACGCGGATCGAGGACGACGTGACGCGTGCCGTCTCCGTCGTGACGGGCGTCACCGGTGTCGACGTGGAGCTCGGCGTGATGACGCCGGAGGAACGGGAGACGCTCGCCGCCCGGCTGCACCCGCGGCGAAGCTCGGTGATCACCGCGAAGGATTCCAAGGTGCGCGTCGTGATCTGCGGCTCCGGCAAGGGCGGGGTCGGCAAGTCGACCGTCACCGTCAACGTCGCCGCGGCCCTGCAGTCGATGGGGCGCGCCGTGGGCGTGCTGGACGCGGACGTCTACGGCTTCTCGGTCTCCCGCATGCTGGCGGCCCGCCAGCAGCCGGTCGTCCTCGGCGACGGCCTGATCGTTCCGGTCGACGTACACGACCTGCGCGTCATCTCGATGGGGATGCTCGTGAACGAGGATACGCCCGTGATGTGGCGCGGCCCGATGCTGCACAAGCTCCTCGACCAGTTCTTGAACGACGTCGCCTGGGGCGAGATCGAGTACCTCTTGATCGATGCGCCGCCGGGTACGGGGGACGTCGCGATCAGCCTCTCGCAGGAGCTGCCGAAGGCGCGCGTCGTCCTGGTGACGACCCCGCAGGAGGCCGCGTCCCGCGTCGCCGGCCGCGTCGCGCAGATGGCCGGCAAGGTCGGCCAGGAAGTGATCGGCATCGTCGAGAACATGGCCTACTTCCGCTGCCCCGACTGCGGCAAGGCGCACGCGATCTTCGGCACCGGCGGCGCGCACCGTCTCGCGCGGGAACTGCACGTGCCGCTGCTCGGCCAGGTGCCGATCGACCCGGAGCTCCCGGCCGGAGGGGACCTCGGGGAACCGATCGTCTGGGAGCACCCGGACTCCGAGTCGGCGAAGATCTTCTTCCAGGTGGCCAAGGCGATCGACGAGTCCGGATGGTAGAAGGGTCCGCTTGCGGCGGCGCGCACTGGCGCGCCGCCGCTTTTCTCCTTGTATGGGCCCCATTGGGACACCATACAGTCAGGAGCGACCGGGGCCGTTCTGGTCCACGTGGACGAAGCGAAGCGCGGCCGTTCGGCCGTTCCTGACGGATCCGATCCGATGGACTCTCTAGAGGAGGCATTGCCGAGTTGGTGGTCTACCCCGGCATCCGACCGGAGGCCATGCTGCAGCGGGCTTACCCCTTGATCCAGGGGCTGAATGTCCTCGGTGCGGCGTTCGGACTCGTGTGGTACTGGCCGCAGCTGCACGAGACCCACCTTCTCCTCCTGCCGTTCGTCCCGGACTGCCCGCTCGCAGCAGCCCTCCTCGCACTGGCGCTCTGGCGCTGGCGCAGCGGCACGGGGGAGGCACTGCAGGGTGCCGCGATCGGCATCGCGATGTTCTACGGAGCCTGGACGGTCGCCGTGCTCTGGCGCGGCGGCGCGCTCTCTGACCTCGGGGACCGCGTGATGCTCCTGGCGCATCTCGGCATGATGCTCGAAGCGCTCCTGCTCTGGCAGGTCGCGCGGCCCCGGCGAGGCTGGCGACTTGCCGCGCTCTGGGTGGCGGTCAACACGTTCGTCGACTACACCCTGGGCACCCACCCCGCGCTGCCGGCGGCGCTCGCGTCGCACGCGGTGGCACTCGCGACCGCGGCGGCGGCGATCGCCTTCGTCCTGCTTGCGCCCAATCTCGATCCCTCGCCGTGATCGATGTCGTCAGCGTCAGCCTCGGGAGCGCGGCCAGGGACCGCACGGCGGTCCTGCGGGTCGCGGGACAGGCGGTGCGCCTCAGGCGGATCGGATGCGGCGGCGACTACTCCCTCGCGGGGCGCCTCTTGCGGGAGATGGACGGCGCGGTCGGCGCGATCGGCCTCGGCGGCTTGAACTTCGCCTACCGCCTGCATGGCCGCAACTGGCCGATGCCCGGCGCGGAGCGCCTGCGGCAGGCGGTGCGGCAAACGCCGCTCGTCGACGGGAGCCTCTACAAGGACCTCATC
>JAJYTV010000393.1 GCA_021792885.1 Bacillota bacterium | reverse complement strand
GGAGAGCGCGGAGCAGATGGCCCAAGGGGCCGGTGGACCGGCGACCCTGTGGATGTTCGAGGACGGCAACCACGTCTGCAACAACATCCCGTACAAGTACCGTCCCGCCCAGGCGGACTGGATGGCGCGCCAGCTGGCGCGCCGGTGAGACGGTTCTCGCCGCCGGGGGTGCAAGGCACGCGCAAAGCCGCGTGGATCGCTGGGTCCGGAGTAGGTCGGGGACGGGTTCCGGGTCAGAAGTTGGCTCGAGATGGGGGGACAACTCATTGTTGGCCATTCGAAGGAATCGCATGGTGGCGCTGGCCGCGCTGACGGCCTCCACGCTGCTGCTCGCGGCGTGCGGCTCGACGACGACGACATCGCAGGCGAAAGGTCCGATCAAGATCGGCGTCTCCGTATCGCTGTCCGGTGACTTCTCCGGGGACGGCAAGGCGATCTTGCAGGGCTACCAGCTCTGGGCGCACGACGTCAATCAGAGCGGTGGGCTGCTCGGCCGCAAGGTGGAACTCGTGGTCAAGGACGACGACAGCACGACGCAGCAGACGATCACGAACTACTCCACGCTCATCGGGACGGACCACGTGAACCTGATGGTCGGACCCTTCTCCTCGCTGCTGACCATCCCCGCCGAACAGATCGCGAAGCGCTACGGCTACCTCCTGCTCGGACCCGCCGGCGGCGCACCGACCGTGTTCGCCGAGAACTACAACGGGTACGCGTTCGTGCAGCCCGCCTCGGTCGTCGACAACCTCCTCAGCTTCGGTGCCATGCTGAAGTCGCTGCCGGCGGGCCAGCGCCCGACGACGGTCGCGTACGCGACGTCGAACGATCCCTTCACCCAGCCCCAGCTGCCCCCGCTGCAGAAGGAGCTGACGGCAGCCGGCATCAAGAGCGTGTACTACCAGGTGTTCCCGGATGAGACGCCGGACCTCTCGCCGGAGGCGCTGGCGATCGTTCACTCCGGCGCCCAGGCAGTCGTGCTCGGCACCACGTCCGTGCCGCAGGTGCAGGCGTTCGTGCAGACGTTCATCCAGCAGCACTACAACCCGAAGATCATCATCGCGACCTCCGGACCCGACCAGGGCTCGGCGTTCTCGTCGGCGATCGGCGCGAAGAACACCGAGGGATTCTTGGTTCCCGAGGGCTGGACCGCGACGGCCAACACCTACCAGAACTCGAAGTTCGTCTCCGAGTACCTCGCGAAGTACGGCGGCACGGCGAACGCGATTCCGAGCGACGCGCCCGAGGCCTACTCCGTCGGGCAGATCCTGCAGCAGCTCGTGCAGAAGACGCACTCGATCAACAACCAGACGCTCATCAAGGCGCTGCACGACACGACGTTCAACACCGTGCAGGGGCCGATGAGCTTCACGTCGGACGGCTCGCCGGTCGGGAGCGGCACCTTCCTGGTGCAGTGGCAGGGCGGCAGCACGAAGATCGTCTGGCCGCAGAACATCGAGCAGGCCAAGGTGGAGTACCCGAAGCCGGCTTGGTAAGCCGGTAGCGCGGTGCGAGGGCCCGGCACGCGCCGGGCCCAACCGCCTGGGCCGGCCGCACGCGGCCGCGACCAGGGAGGGAGGACTCTCGTGGAGCTCGTCTTCGGATCCGTCGTCCTGGGGATTCTGTCGGGAGGCATCTACGCGCTGATGGCCGTCGGGCTCACGCTGAGCTTCGGCGTGCTCGAGGTCATCAACATCGCGCAAGGCATGCTGGTGGTGGTGGGCGCCTACCTGAGCTTCGCGCTCGAGAGCTACTGGCACGTCGACCCGCTCCTGGGCCTCCTGGTCACGACACCGACCCTGTTCGTGCTCGGCTTCGGCATCGAGTGGGCGTTCCTGCGGCCGCTCAAGCAAGACCGCGTCGCGCTGTCGATCCTCGTCACCTACGCCGTCGCCCTGATCCTCGAGGGCCTCATGGGGCTCTGGTTCGGGGAGAACTTCGTCGCCATCCACGCCTGGTACGTCGACGCCGCGGTGCCCGTCTTCGGTCTCTATATCGCCGACATCTACATGATCGGATTCGCGCTCGCGCTCGTGCTGCTCGGGGCCGTCTACCTGCTCCTCTACCGCACCAAGTTCGGCGCCGCGCTGCGCGCGACGGTGCAGAACCGCGACGCGGCGGTGCTGATCGGCATCGACGTGCAGCGGATCTCCACCATCACCTTCGCGATCGCGACCGCGCTGACCGCGGCGGGAGGCATGCTCTTCGGCGCCACCACGGCGTTCAACGCGAACTCGATGCTCGACCTCATCTCGCGCCTTCTGATGATCATCATCCTCGGCGGCATGGGCAGCATGGGAGGCGCCTTGATCGCCTCGCTGATCATGCTCGTCTCCGTGGACGTCGTGTCGGTCGCCTACACGCCGACCTGGTCGACGTTCGCGTTCTTCGCGATCACCGTCGTCGTCATGGTCCTGCGTCCGCAGGGGCTCTTCGGCGCACCACCAGCGAGGAAGGTGTAGCATGAAAAGCTTCAACCTGCTGGCCGTTAGCCTCATCGCCCTCGTGCTGGCACTTCTCCTACCGTTCCTTGCGCTGG
>JAJYTV010000392.1 GCA_021792885.1 Bacillota bacterium | reverse complement strand
GGTGATCGCCGAGGCGGAGCACTTCGCCGGTGCGCGCGCCGGGCTGCCGTACGCGACCGACGGACTCGTCGTGAAGCTCGAGGACCTTCGCCTGACGGCGCGGCTCGGCGCGACGCAGAAGGCGCCGCGGGCGGCGATCGCCTTCAAGTTCCCCGCGGAGGAGGCAGCGACCGAGCTGCTCGGCATCGAGGTGCAGGTCGGCCGGACGGGCGCGCTGACCCCGACCGCGCTCCTGCGCCCGGTGCGCCTCGCCGGCACGACCGTCCAGCGCGCGTCGCTGCACAACGAGGAGATCATCGCCCAGCGCGACATCCGCATCGGCGACACGGTGCGGGTGCGCAAGGCGGGCGAGATCATCCCCGAAGTGATCGGGGTGATCGCCGACGACGCCCACTTCCTGCGCGCGCCCTACGCCTTCCCGCAGACCTGCCCTGTCTGCGGCGGGGAGGCGGTGCGGCGGGAGGGGGAGGCCGCGAGGCGGTGCGTCAACCCGGCCTGTCCCGCCCAGCTGCGCGAGTGGCTGATCCACATCGGCGGCCGGGCGGCACTCGACATCGACGGGCTCGGCCCGCGCACGGTCGACCTCCTGCTCGAGCGCGGTCTCGTTACGCAGCCCGAGGATCTCTTCCGCCTGCGCGAGGAAGATCTCGCTGGGCTGCCGCGCTTTGGCGAGAAGTCGGCCGCGAAGCTCGCCGCCGGTTTGCGGGCGGCGCGCGGGCGGCCCGCCGCCCGGATCCTCTTCGCGCTCGGCGTGCCCCACGTCGGCGAGCGGGCGGCCGAGCTCCTCTGCGAGCGCTTCGGCAGCCTGCCGGCGATCGCGCGCCAAGGCGAGGAGGAGCTCGCGCAGGTCCCGGGCATCGGGGCGGTGATCGCCTCGTCGCTCTACCGCTTCTTCCACGGCGGGGTGGGGGAGCGGCTGCTCGCCTCGCTCGGGCAGCTCGGGTTCTCGCTCGGCGCCGAGCCGCAGCCGGAGGTCTCGGGCGGGGCACTGGCGGGCGAGGTCGTGGTGTTCACAGGGACGCTCTCCATGCCGCGGCACGCGGCGCAGGAACTGGCGCGCGCGAGCGGGGCGCGCGTCGAGTCGGATGTCACCCGGCGCACGACGATGGTCGTGGCGGGCGAGGGGGCGGGATCGAAATTGGCAAGGGCCGAATCGCTCGGTGTACGGCTGCTAACGGAAGCGGAATTTGGCGTCCTCCTCGCGACTGCAAGAGAGAGGAATTGACCTCTAGGGCTCGAATATTTGCAAATTGGTGCGCCCAGCAGCGGCCGATGTTGAAGGGGGAACAGGTTTGGCGGAGCTCCTGAGGGTAACGGACCTCCACACCGAATTCCCGACGGACGAGGGCCTCGTCAAAGCAGTTGATGGGGTTTCCTTTCATGTCGAAGAAGGCGAGACGCTAGGCATCGTCGGAGAGTCTGGATGCGGCAAGAGCGTGTCGGCGCTGTCGATCATGCGGCTGATCAGCGCTCCCGGCAAGATCGCGCAGGGGGCCATCGTCTTCCGGGGCAAGGACCTCGCGACGGCGAGCGACACCGAGATGCGGCACATCCGCGGCGACGAGATTTCGATGATTTTCCAGGAACCGATGACCTCATTGAACCCCGTGTACACCGTGGGCGCGCAGATCGCGGAATCCTTGATCCTGCACCAGCATCTCTCGCGCAAGGACGCCCTGGACAAGGCGATCGAGATGCTGCGGCGCGTCGGCATCCCGCTGCCGGAGCGGCGCGCGATGGAATATCCGCACCAGATGTCCGGCGGCATGCGCCAGCGCGTCATGATCGCGATGGCCCTCGCGTGCAACCCGAAGCTGCTGATCGCCGACGAGCCCACCACGGCGCTCGATGTGACGATCCAGGCCCAGATTCTCGAGTTGATGAAGGAACTGAAGGATCAGTTCGGCATGTCGATCATCATCATTACGCACGACCTCGGCGTCGTCGCCGAGATGGCGCAGCGGGTCGTGGTCATGTACGCCGGCAAGGTGGTCGAGGAGGCCGACGTGAAGACGCTCTTCCGCCGTCCCTACCACCCGTACACCGAGGGCCTGATGCGGTCGATCCCGCGCCTTGACCAGCCTGCCGGGCGCCTGCACGTCATTCCCGGCGTCGTGCCGAACCCTCTGCACATGCCGACGGGCTGCCGGTTCGCGCCGCGCTGCCCCTACGCGGAGCAGCGCTGCCTCGAGACCGACCCGCAGCTCGTCGACGTCGGAGAGGGCGCCATGGCGCGCTGCATCATCCCGCCGTCGGAGCGCAAGGAGGCGGCTGCGTCGTGAGCGAGCCACTCGTTTCCGTCCGCAACCTCAAGAAGTACTTCCCGGTCCGCGGCGGCATGTTCTCGCGCCAGCACATGTTCGTGCACGCGATCGACGACATCAGCTTCGACGTCCTCCCGGGGGAGACGTTCGGACTCGTCGGCGAGTCCGGCTGTGGCAAGACGACCACCGGGCGCGTCATGCTGCGCCTCGAGGAGCGCACGAGCGGGGATGTCGTCTTCGAGGGCAAGTCGATCTTCGACCTCAAGGGGAACCAGCTGCGGCG
>JAJYTV010000391.1 GCA_021792885.1 Bacillota bacterium | reverse complement strand
GTCCGCCTGCGCGAGCCGCTCGTAGCCGATCCGCTCGTGCGCCGCGTGCTGGTCGAAGAGGTAGAGCGCCTCGCTGTCCTCCGCGATCAAAAAGAGCCCGTGCGACTGCCCGATCGGACGCGGCGGACTCGCGAGCTCCGGCGCCGGGGGCGCAGGCGCGGCCTCCGCGCCCGCCGCCGCGTCCCCCCGCGCGCGCTCCGCCTCGGTGAAGGGCAGCAGCCGCCCCTCGCCCAGGAAGAGCGGTGCATCCAGCGCCTCCGGCTCCGGGTAGGAGAAGGAATCGCCCGCAGGTCCCTGCGGCGGCGGCGCAGACCGCAGCCCGATCGCCTCGCCCACGGCCTGGCGCACCAGCGCCGCGACCTCCCGCTCGCGGCGGAAGCGCACCTCGAGCTTCGCCGGGTGTACGTTGACGTCCACGTCACCCGGCGGCACCTCGACGCGCAGGCAGAAGACCGGGTAGCGCCCCTTCAGGAGCCGTCCCTGGTAGGCGGCTTCCGCGGCGAAGCGCAGGCTGCCCGGCTGCACCGGCCGCCCGCCGACGGTCCAGAACTGCAGCTGGCGGTTGCCGCGATCTTTGCCGGGGCGGCTCGCGAGTCCGCGCACCTCGCCCGCGGGACCCTGCAGCGAGACCGGCTCCAGCGTTTCCGCGAGCTCATGGCCGAAGAGATCCGCGAACGTCTCGAGGAGGCTGCCGCTGCCGCCCGTGCGCAGCACCTCCCGGCCCTCGGCCTCGAGGATCAGGGAGACGCCGGGCACCGCGAGCGCGAGCCGCTCCAAGACGCCCGCGACGCGGCGCGCCTCCGCCTCCGGCGCGAGCAGGAACTTTCGGCGCGCGGGGATCTGCCCGAAGAGGTCCTCTACCGTCACGCGCGTCCCGACCGCCATCGCGGCCGGGGACGGCTGCGCCTCGCCCGCGGCGTAGCTGAAGGCGCTGTCCGACCCTTGCCTGCGGGAGGCCAGCCGCAGGCGCGAGACCGCGGCGATCGCAGGCAGCGCCTCGCCGCGGAAGCCGTAGCTCCCGAGGTCCAGCAGGTCGTGAAGACGCGTGAGCTTCGAGGTCGCATGACGGCGCAAGGCGAGCGGCAGTTCCTCCGGCGCCATGCCACAGCCGTCGTCCAGCACCTCGATGCGCCCGATCCCGCCCTCCGCGATCCGCACGACGACGCGGCGCGCGCCTGCGTCGAGGCTGTTCTCGACGAGTTCCTTGACGACCGACGCGGGCCGCTCCACCACCTCGCCGGCGGCGATCTGGTTGATCACATCGGGCTGCAGCTCGCGGATCGGCATCAGCGTTCCTCCTCGACCAGACGGCGCAGGTCGCTGAGCGCGACGAGCGCCTCGAGCGGCGTCATGCGCAGGGGGTCGAGCGCCTGCAGGCGCAAGAGCGCCGGGTGCGGGTCCACGGGAAAGAGCGCAAGCTGCTGCGGGGGCGGCGCGGGTCTTGGCTCTCCACCCTGGAGCAGCCGCTCCTCGGCGCGGGAGAGCACCGCCTCCGGAAGCCCCGCGAGGCGCGCGACGTCAAGGCCGTAGGACCTGCTCGCCG
Source organism: Bacillota bacterium (assembly GCA_021792885.1). Taxonomy (GTDB): domain Bacteria; phylum Bacillota; class Sulfobacillia; order JAJZYS01; family JAJYTV01; genus JAJYTV01. The sequence goes on along the minus strand of JAJYTV010000391.1, from coordinate 1,018 downwards.
CCCCCTCGACGATGCGGTGCAGGAAGATGACGCGGCGTCCCTCCTCAGCGACCGCCACGGTGTGGTTGCGGATCGCGCCGTGTTCCTCCGCGAGCGCGCACAGCTCGAGGTAGTGCGTCGCGACGAGCGCGCGGCAGCGCACCACCGACGCGAGGTACTCCGCGACGGCGGCGGCGATCGCGACCCCGTCCGCCGTCCCGGTGCCCCGTCCGACCTCGTCGAGCACGACGAGGCTGCGCGCCGTCGCCTCGTGCAGGATCAGGGAGACCTCCAGCATCTCCGCCATGAACGTGGAGACGCCGCGCGAGAGGTCGTCCGATGCGCCGACGCGCGTGAAGACGCGGTCCGCGAGGCCGATCTCCGCCTCTTCGGCCGGCACGAACGAGCCGGCCTGCGCCATCACCTGCAGCAGCGCGACCTGGCGCAGGTAGGTCGACTTGCCGCCCATGTTGGGGCCGGTGATGAGCGAAAGGCGTACGGAGCGCGCGTCGAGCGCGGCGTCGTTCGCGACGAACTCCCCCGCGCCCAACAGCGCCTCGACGACCGGATGGCGAGCTCCGTGCAGTGCCAGCACCGGCTCCTCACGCATCGCGGGACGGACGTAGCGCCGCCGCCGAGCGACCTCGGCGAAGGACTGCAGGCAATCGAGCGCCGCGATCGCCCCGGCCTGCCGGCGGATCGCCGCCGCCTGCCCGAGGACGTCCTCGCGCAGCGCGTCGAGGACTGCCTGCTCGCGCTGCACGAGCTCCCGCTCGGCGCGCAGGATCAGCTCCTCCTGTCGCCGCAGTTCCTCCGTGACGTAGCGCTCGGCGTTCGCCGTCGTCTGGCGCCGCTCCCAGCCCTGCGGCACCAGCGCGAGGTTCGCCCGGCTGACCTCGATGTAGTAGCCGAAGACCTTGTTGAACCCGACCTTCAGGGAGCGGATGCCTGTCTCCTCGCGGGCCGCCCGCTCGAAGCCGGCGAGGTATTCCTTCGCTCCCCCCTGCGCCGCGCGCAGCCGGTCGATCTCCGCGTCGAA
>JAJYTV010000390.1 GCA_021792885.1 Bacillota bacterium | reverse complement strand
CAGCTCCTGCGACGCCTTCCCGCCCTCGTCGGAAAGCAGCGGGTAGTGCAGGTCGAGCCTCTGCGCGAAGCCCGCGTTGACGTCCTTGGGGTCCGTACTGGCGCCGATGACGAAGACGCCGAGCGCTTGGAACGCTTCGAGCGACCGCTCGAAATCCTGCGCCTCGCGCGTTCAGCCAGCGGTGTTCGCCTTTGGGTAGAAGAACAGCGCCAGCGGATCCTTCCCGAGGTGTCCCGAGACGTCCCCGATGTTCTGCAGCTTCGGGAACACGCCGTTCGCCCGCACACTCACCTCAATCATCCGTCAGCCCCCCTTGCTTCCCTACATCATGCCCGATCGGTCTAGACCGCCTGCACGCGCGCCGCGAGCTGGCGCAGTGCGACGCTCGTCGGCGCGAGCGGGAACTCCTCCAGCAGGATCTTCCCCTCGACGGCCAGCGCGTGGACGCGCGGGTCCTCCTGCAGCACGCCCCAGAGCGGGATGTCCGCGCCCGTCTTGTCCCGCGCCTCGGCGCGGAACTGCAGCAGGCGGTCGACGGAGGTGCGGTAGCTGTGGACGCGGTTCACGACGAGGGCAGCGGTGCGCCCGCGCCCGGTCTCCGAGAAGGCCTGCAGGAGCTCCAGGGTGTCCGAGAGGCCGGCCGGCTCGTCCGCCGTGACGAACAGCACGCGGTCGACGCCGGCGAAGAGCGTCGTGACGTCGCTGCCGATGCCGGCGCGCGAGTCCACGACGACGAAGTCGAACTGGGGGCGCAGCGACTGCACGAGGGTGAGGATCGCGCCGAGCTTCCAGCGCGAGGGATCGGTGAAGCGCGCGCCGGTCGCGCCGGGCAGCACCGCGAGGTTCGGCCGCACACCCTGCTGCAGCGCGTCCTCGATCCGCTTCTTGCCCTCGAGCACCTGTCCGAGGTGCGGTTCTTTGGGCAGGCCCAGGTTCACCGCGACGTCCGCCGTGCCGAGGTCCGCATCGACCAGCGCGACCCGCGCGCCCTGGCGCGCGAGCTGCAAGGCGAGCGCGGTGGAGACGAAGGTCTTGCCCGTGCCGCCCTTGCCGCCGGTCACGAGGACGGCCTGTCCCTCCTTCGGCGTGAAGAGCACCTTCTCGAGCAGGGGCTTCTCAAGCTCCACGGCATAGCTCGGCACCGGCCGCAGCGAGCGGGCGCGCACATGCCCCGCGGCGCTGTGCAGGCCGTCGCGCTGCAGGAGTTCGACCTCCGTGCCCTCCGGAACCCACGGGAGCCCCCCCTCGCCCCGCGGGACCTGCACCTGCAGGCTTCGCCCGCCCGCGGCTTGCACAGGGCACGCGACATACTGCTCCTGGCGGCCGCGGATGCGTACGCGGACCTGCACGTGGCTCATCGGTTCGTAGGGCAAGAAGTCCCTCCTCCCGGGTGCTGCGCTTGGACTTCGCAGCGCGTCCGCAGGTCTCCTTCCGCGCCCCTAGGCGCGGGCGAAGAAGAACGGGCGCACCTGGCGAAGCCCGAGTTCCTGCGGGCGCAAAATCGCCTCGGTCGAGCCGACCATCAGGAGGCCATGGGGCGCAAGCGCCCGGCTAAGCCGCTGCAGGACCTGGTCCTTGGCCTCCTCGGTGAAGTAGATCGCGACGTTGCGGAAGAGGATCAGGTCCTGGTCCGCCGGGTACGCGTCGCGCAGCAGGTCGTGGTGGCGGAAGGTGATGAAGCGCTGCAGGTCCGGGCGGATGCGGAACTCCTTCTCTTCAGCGGTGAAGTAGCGGGCGCGCCGCTGCGGGTCGACCTGGCGCAGCTCGTCGTCGCGGTAGACGCCGCGCCGGGCCCTGTCGAGGCTGCGCTCGTCGAGGTCCGTGCCGAGGATCTGGTAGCGCTGCGTCGAGCGCTCCTCCGCGAGCAGCATTGCGAGGCTGTACGGCTCCGCACCGATCGAGCAGCCGGCGCTCCAAAGGTGCAGGGTGTGGGGCGCCGCAGGAAGCTGCGGCAAAAGCGCCCGCAGCTCCTGGAAGAAGCGCGGGTCGCGGAAGAACTCCGAGACGTGGATCGTCAGGTAGGAGAGGATCTGCGCCGGCAGCGCGGGGTCTGTGCGGAGCGCCTGCGCGAGCTCCCGGAGGTCCTTGCAGCCGCGCTGCGTGCCGTAGGCGCGCAGGCGCCGCTCCATCTGCTCGCGCTTGTACAGCCGCAGGTCGAGGCGCATCACCTGGAGCACCGCGTCCTGCAGGGCCTCGTAGTCGTCAGCGGGCACGGGCGACCTCCTCGCACAGGCGGACGATCTCGCCCGCAACGTCCTGAAGATCCTTCACGCTGTCCGCCGCGCCGATGTCCACGACCGCCTTCGGCATGCCGTAAATGAGGGCAGTGCGCTCGGATTCCGCGACCACCTTGCCGCCCTTCTTGCGCACCTCCAGCGCACCCAGCGCCCCGTCGCGGCCCATACCCGTCAGGACGGCGGCCACGATCGGTCCGTGGTAGGTCTCGGCGGCGGTGCGCAGCGTGACGTCGAGGGCCGGCCGCACGCCATGCTCGGGCGGGGTCTCCCCGTAGCGCAGGGTGTGCCCGTCCACGACCAGGTGGTGGCCCGCCGCGGCGACCCGCACGCTGCCCGAG
>JAJYTV010000389.1 GCA_021792885.1 Bacillota bacterium | reverse complement strand
ATCGGCGTCGACATCAGCGACGACGAGGCGCAGGCCCTCGTCCAGGCGGTGAAGGCACGGGCGTTCGAGAAGCACGGACTCCTCGACGAGGCCGACTTCCGCGCCATCGTGGCGCAGGCGATTCCCGCCAGCCGCACGCACATCGGCTAGACGCGGCAAGGTGCGCCCGCCGAAGGCGGGCGCACCGATCTTCGGCTCTGGTGGAGGAATGGCGATGGCGCCCAGCATCGTGGAGGATCTTCGGCGCCGGTTCGGCGAGAACCTGAAGCTCGACCGGCATGCCCGCCGGCTCTACGGCTACGACGCGAGCGGCGGCCACGACATGCCCGACGCGGTCGTGTACCCGAAGGACGAGGAGGACATCCGCTTCCTCGTCGCCCTGGCGCACGAACGGCAGGCGGTGCTGGTGCCGCGCGGATCCGGAACGGGGCTCTCCGGTGGGGCGATCGCGGGCGCCGGGACGATCAGCGTCTCCTTCGAGCGCATGCGCCGCATGCGCTCGCTCGATGCCGCGCGGCGGCGCGCCTGGGTCGAACCCGGCCACGTCAACGGTCTGCTCGACCCGGTGCTCCTGCCGTACGGACTCTTCTTCCCGCCGGACCCTGCGAGCCACCGCGTCTCGACGATCGGCGGCAACATTGCGGAGAACGCGGGCGGGCCGCACGCCGTGAAGTACGGCGTGACCGGGCAGCACGTCGTCTCGCTGCGCGTCGTCGACATGGCGGGGCGCACCGGCACGCTCACGGCGGGCACCGTGCAGCCCTGGGCGGATCTCGTCTCGCTCGTCGTCGGCTCGGAAGGGACGCTCGCCTTCGTGCTCGCCGCGGAGCTCGTGCTCGTCGACCGGCCGAAGGATGTCGCGACGATGCTCGTCAGCTTCCGCGACATGGTGGAGGGCACGGACTTCGTCTCCGCCATCGTCGCGCAGGGCACGATCCCGGCGACGCTCGAGTTCCTCGACCGCGCCCACATCGAGGCGATCGAGGCGTGGGGCGTGACGCACTACCCGGAGGGCGCGGGCGCCGTGCTCCTGATCGAGTACGACGGGCGGGAAGAGGACGTCGCGCGCGACGTCGCGCGCACGGAGCGCCTCGCGTCCGAGCGGCAGGCGCTCGGCTGCACGACGACGCGCGACCCGGTGGAGCGCGAGGGGCTCTGGCTCGGGCGGCGCGGCGCCTACGCGGTGATCGCCCGCTACGGTCGGCGCCTCCTGACGCAGGACGTCACGGTGCCGCGCCAGCGCCTCACGCAGATGCTGGCCGCGGTCGAGCGGATCGCCGCGGATCACGGGCTGATGGTCGCGACGGTGGGGCATGCGGGCGACGGCAACCTGCACCCGAACTTCCCTTACGATCCGGACGACGCAGAGCTCACCCGGCGCGTGCACGCCGCGAACGACGAGGTGATGCGCGCCTGCGTCGCGCTCGACGGGTCGATCTCGGGTGAGCACGGCATCGGCGAGGAGAAGCTGCAGCACATGCCGGTCATGTTCGGGCCGCAGGAACTCGGCCTCATGGCGGCCGTGCGCAGGTCCCTCGACCCGGAGCTCCTGCTGAACCCCGGCAAGGCCGTTGCGGACCTGCCGCGCGCCATTCCGGAGGGCGAGGCGCGGGCCGTCGCGCCGCCCCGCACCGCCGAGGAGGTGCAGGAAGCGGTCCGGGACGCGCGTGCGCGGCGATCGCCGCTCGCGCTTTCGCTCAGGGAGCTGCGCGGCGTGCGGGTCGACCTCCCGGGCCTGACGCTCGAGGCCGGAGCCGGGGCGACGCTCGCAGAGGTCGAGGAGGCACTGCGCGACAGCCCGCTCGAACTCGCGCCGACGGCCCTGCGCAGCGAGACGCTCTGCGAGGCGGTGCTGCTAGGGGACTACGGTCCCGAGCACCTCTCCTCGGGTACTTGGCGCAACCACCTGCTCGCGGCGCAGTACGTGACGGGCGCGGGGGAGCTTGTGCGCTTCGGCCGGCCCGTCGTCAAGAACGTCGCGGGCTACGACCTCTCCCGCCTGCTGATCGGCAGCCGCGGCACCCTCGGCGTGCCGGTGTCCTTCACCTTCCGGCTGCTGCCGCGGCGCGCGGAGGGATGGTACAGCCGCTCCGGCATCTCTGCGGAGCGGCTCGCGGAGAGCGTGCCGACGGACGCGAGCGCCGCGTTCGCGCTGACGGATGGAGGGGCCTACGCCCTCTTCGTGCGGCTGCACGACCAGGCGGCGGGCTTCGAGGCGGCTCCGGACGCGCTGCAGCGGCTCGCGGAGGTGCGCGGGCGGCTCGGTCAGAGTGCGTCGCTTCTCGACCTCTCACTGCCGGAGCAGAGGCTCGTGGGGGCACTCGAGGCGGCGGGGGGGCCGCCTGCCGTCGTGCTGCCGCGCGCGGGGCGCCTGATCGTCGACGTGCCCCGCGCGCGGGCGGTGGAGATCGCGCAGGCTGCCTCCGGCGAGGAGGGGGCCGCGGTCCGTGCGACCTACGGCCCGCGCCATGAGGAACTCCATCAGGCACGTGTGCTCGAAGCGGCCTGGCGAGAGGCGCTGGAGGGCGTCTTCGACCCGGACCGCGTGCTGCAGAACTGGTTTCCGGGGGAGGGGTCCTGA
>JAJYTV010000388.1 GCA_021792885.1 Bacillota bacterium | reverse complement strand
GCACCTCGCGCTCGGGATAGTAGAGCACCTCGCGCTCCGGCAAGAGCGCCGCGAGATCCCGGTGGATGCGCTCGGCCTGGGTTGGGCTCGGAGCGAGCCAAAGCGCCGCCCCGCCGCGATCGCGCAGGAGCGCGGCGGCCAGATATGCTCGTTCACTGCCTTGCAGCCCCACGACGAGCTGCTCCGCGGCATCCCCCGCGAGGCCTTGACGCAGCGCCCGGTACTCCGGGGCACCTTGCCACAGTGCCGTGAGCTCCAACCAGCAAAACCTCCAAAGGCGAAAGGGCGCCTTCGCGTTCTCTACCTATGCGGGAGCGCTGCGGCCGTTGAACTGGTTCATCGCTTCGGCGACGCCCAATGCGATGGCCGCCTGCAGACAGGCTACGGCGTTCTCCACGGCCCAATGCAGGCGCCTCGCGTCCTCGCCGCGCGGCGCCCCCAGCACGAAGCGCACGACATCGTCGTCGGGCGGGCGCCCGATGCCGATGCGCAGGCGGGCGAAGGCGTCGGATCCGATCTCCGCGATCACCGACTTGAGTCCGTTGTGGCCGCCCGCGCTCCCCTCGGACCGCAGGCGCAGGCGGCCTGCCGGCAGGTCGAGGTCGTCGCACACGACCACGACCTGCGCGGGCTCGATGCGCAGATCGCGCATCGCTGCCCGCACCGACCGGCCCGAGAGGTTCATGAACGTCGTCGGCTTGAGGAGGTAGACCTCCGCGCTGCCGCTGCCCCGCTTGGCCATGTAGCCCTGGTAGGGGCTGCGGCGGAAGCTGAGGTGCTCTGCGTGCGCGAAGACGTCCAGCACGCGGAAGCCCACGTTGTGGCGAGTGCCGTGGTACTCCATTCCCGGGTTGCCGAGTCCGACGATCAGGCGAGGGCCGGCGCTCACTGGAAGAGCAGCGACACCGACTCGTCCTCGTGGATCCGCGTGATCGCCTCGCCGAGCAGGGGTGCCACGGAGAGGACACGGAAGCGGCCGTTCGCTTCGGGCCGCAGCGGGATCGAATCGGTGACGACGACTTCGCGGATCGGGGCGCGCGTCAGCCGCTCAACGCCTGGACCCGACAGCACGGGGTGCGTGCAGGCGACGTAGATCTCCTGCGCTCCGCGCTGCAGGAGTGCCACCGCCGCCTCGGAGATCGTGCCGCCGGTGTCGATCATGTCGTCCACGATGATGCAGGTGCGTCCCTGCACCTTGCCGATGATGTGCATGACTTCGCTCACGCCCGGCTCGGGCCGGCGCTTGTCGACGAAGCCGATGGGGAGGTTGAGCCGCTCCGCCAGCTCGCGCGCGCGGTTGCCGCCGCCGGCGTCCGGCGCGATCACGATGCCGTCCTGCAGCGCCTTCTCCTTGAAGTAGCGCGCAAGGATCGGCACGCCCTGGAGGTGGTCGAGGGGGATGTCGAAGAAGCCCTGGATCTGCGGGGCGTGCAGGTCCATCGTGAGAATGCGGTCCGCGCCGGCGGTCGTCAGGAGGTTCGCCACGAGCTTCGCGGTGATCGGCTCGCGCCCGCTCGTCTTGCGGTCCTGGCGCGCGTACCCGTAGTACGGGATCACCGCCGTCACCCGCTGCGGCGACGCGCGCCGGAAGGCGTCGAGCATCACGAGGAGCTCCATGAGGTTCTCGTTGACCGGATCGCAGATCGGCTGGATGACGAAGACGTCGCACCCGCGCACGTTGTCGCGGATCATCACCCGCACCTCGCCGTTCGAGAACCGCCCGACCTGCATGTCCCCGAGACCGACGCCGATCTGCGCGGCGATGGCCTCCGCGAGCGGCACGTTCGCACTACCGGTGAAGACCTTCAGCTCTCCCTCTCGGTACCCCACAGTTCCCTATTCCTCCCGTTCGCGTCGCCGCGCCACCCAGCCCTCGATGTTGCGCTGCCGCTCGCGGGCAACGCCGAGCGCCCCCTGCGGGACGTCCTGGGTGACGGTGGATCCGGCCGCGACATAGCTTTGGGGACCAATCTCCACCGGTGAAATCAGGTTGGAGTTGCAACCGACGAACGCCTCGTCGCCGATGCGCGTGAAGTGCTTGCGCTTGCCGTCGTAGTTGACGATCACGGTGCCAGCACCGATGTTCACCCTGCGTCCGAGCTCGGCGTTCCCGAGGTACGTATGGTGGCGCACCTTCGTCTGGTCGCCGATGCGGACAGCCTTTACTTCGACAAAGTTCCCGATGGAAACCTGCTTGCCTGTCTCCGTTCCAGGCCGGAGGTGGGAGAACGGGCCGCAGGACGTCCCATCGCCCAGTGTCGTCTCCTCCAGCACGGAGAATTCGACCTGGCAGCCGTCGCCGAGGCGGCTGTCGACGATGCGCGTCTGCGGGCCGATGTCGCAGCCGGCGCCGATCGACGTCTCGCCCTCGAGGAACGTGAACGGGCGCAGGACCGTGTCGGGACCGACCTCCACCGTCGCGTCGACATAGGTCGTGGCCGGGTCGAGCACCGTCACGCCGGCGTCCTGGAGGCGCTGCACCTGACGGCGCCGCAAGACGGCTTCCGCCTGCGCCAGATCGCGCCGGTCGTTAACCTGCCCCGCCTCCTGCGGATCGCACGGGAGCGCCAGGATCTCGCCTGCGC
>JAJYTV010000387.1 GCA_021792885.1 Bacillota bacterium | reverse complement strand
AGAGCAACGGAAGGAGGGCCTCCCAGCGGGAGGCCCTCCTCTGCTGCTCCCTCAGCCGATGCGGCGCAGCCAGTCGCGCGGGAAGACGCTGCGCGGCCGGGACTCGCGCACGAGTTTCGCCTTGGGCTTTCGGGCCGTGGGCGCCGGCGGGATGGCGCGCTGGGCGGCGAACTGGCTGTTGCGCAAGAGATCTCCCACCGTGACGATTCGATAGCCCCGCGCCTGCAGCGCGGGCAGCACCTCGCGCAGCGCCGCGAGCGTTGCCTCGCGGTGGGCCGGGCCGTCATGCATGATCACGATCTTCCCGGGCGCAGCTTCGCGCATCACCGTCTGCGCGATGCGCTGCGACGAGGTGCCGCGGCGCCAGTCCCGGGTGTCGATGCTCCAGGAGACGACTGTATAGTGCAGCGCGCCGAGGGTGCGGCGCGCGGCGTCGTCGGCGAGCGCCGCGGGCAGCCGGTAGAGGTAGGGCCTCGGGCCGCCAGCGGCGACGATCGCGTCCGCGCCGCCCGTGATGTCCGCCTTCACCGCCTCCTCCGTCAGGTTGCGCAGCCAGCGGTGGTGCATGCCGTGGTTGCCGATCTCCATGCCGGCCCTCGAGATGGACTGGATGACGTCCGGGCAGCGCGTGACCTCCTGGCCGATCACGAAGAAGGTGGCATGCGCGTGGTGCTGCGCGAGCAGCGAGAGTACCTGCGGCGTCCAGCGCCGGTTCGGGCCGTCGTCGAACGTGAACGCGATCAGTTTCTTGTCGGTCGGGACCGCCTTGATCATCTGCGCCATCCGAAGGGCGGGCGTCGCATGAGGGCGGGTGGCCCCAGCGAACATCACCGTGCCCAGGATGGCCGCGGCAGCAGTGCGCGCAAGCAGCATCGGGCTGAACACTCCTTTCGACAGGAGGTTCCCTAAGGCCGCCCTGCGGTATTCCGCTACGTGGAGGCAGCGGGAGAGTCGCCCCGCACGCGGCCGCGCAGGAGGTACTTCTGGATCTTGCCGCTCGCGGTACGCGGCAGTTCCGGCACGATCAGCACCTGCGAGGGCACCTTGAAGTGCGTGAGGTGGCGGCGGCAATGCGCGATCAGCTCTTCAGGGGTTACGGACGCGCCCTCCTTGAGTGCGACGAACGCGACGGGCGTCTCGCCCCAATGCGGGTGCGGTGCCGCCACGACGGCGGCAAGCGCGACTGCCGGGTGCTGGTAGAGGACGGCCTCCACCTCGAGCGAGGGGATGTTCTCCCCGCCGGAGATGATCACGTCCTTCGCGCGGTCGCGGATCTCGAGGTAGCCGTCGGGGTGAAGCACGGCGAGGTCGCCCGTGTGGAACCAGCCGCCGGCGAAAGCGCGTGCCGTGGCATCGGGATCCTTGTAGTAGCCTTGCATGATGACGTTGCCGCGCGCGACCACCTCACCCATCTCCCGCCCGTCGGCCGCCACGTCGGACATGTCCTCCCGCACGACCCGCACCTCGCCCGCGAGGGGCAGCGCGACGCCTTGGCGGGCCTTGAAGCGCGCCCTCTCGGACACGTCGCGCCGCGGCAGGTCCTGCGGTATCTCACAGTGGGTGATGAACGCCGTCGTCTCCGTGAGGCCGTAGAAATGGAAGACCGTCCAGCCGAGTTCCTCCTCGACGCGCTGGATGATCGCCGCCGGGGGTGCGGCGCCGGCCGTCGCCACGCGGATGCCCCGCGGGAACTCTCCCCTCGCGGCCGCGAGCAGCATCGTCAGCACGGTCGGCACAGCGCACAGGGTGGTCACGCCATGCCTTCCGATGCGACGCAGCGCGTCTTCTCCCTGGACCGCAGGCAGCGGCACGTTCGCTGCGCCGACGGCGAGGGTCGCCCAGACGAAGCCCCAGCCGTTCGCGTGGAACATCGGCGCGACGTGCAGGTGGACGTCCTCCTTACGCATGCCCATCGCGAGCACCATGTTCATGGTGTTGCAGAAGGCGCTGCGGTGGGTGAGCTGCACGCCCTTCGGCCGCGCCGTCGTCCCGCTCGTGTAGTTGATGGAGAGCACCTCGCCCTCGGCCGGGAAGGACTCTGCGGCGAGCGGCACGCGCGCGCCGCCGAAGAGATCCTCATAGGAGAGGAGCCCGGGCACCTCGCCGCGCTGGGAGATCGCGAGGAGATCTGGCCGCTCCCGCAGCACGGGCTGCACGAGAGGGTAGGATGCGGCGTCCACGAGCAGCGCGCGGCTGCCGGAGTGATCGAGGATGTAGCGGTACTCCTCGGGGCTGAGCCGCGTGTTGAGCGGTACGAGGATCGCGCCGGCAAGCGGCACGCCGCTGTAGCACTCGAGCGCCTGCGCCGTGTTCGGCGCCAGCAGGGCGACGCGGTCTCCCGGCTGGATGCCGATGCGGCGCAGCCCGCCGGCAAGGCGCTCGATCCGATCTCCAAGGGCCCCGTAGCTGATCGTCTGGTCGTCGTCGCGCACGGCATCTCGCTGGGGGTGGAGCCGGACGCCGCGCGAGACGAGCGCGAGGGGGGTCAGCGGGGTCTCCATCTCCTCACCTTCCGTCAACCTGCCTACCCCCACAGCAGTATGAACATGGGGTCGGCCAGGTGCCGCGAACCCGCGGCCGGAGCGCCCGCTGGA
>JAJYTV010000386.1 GCA_021792885.1 Bacillota bacterium | reverse complement strand
ACCCGCACCTTCTCTCCCGGGGCGATGCCAAAGCGCTCCAGGTCCTCTCGTGCCATCAGGAGCTCGGGTACGGGGTGCCCGCGGCGCAGGCTCGCGACGTTGCCGAAGCTCGACTTGATCGTCTCTCGGGTGGAGGGCGTGAGCAGGTAGAGTTCCCCGTCGCCGAGCAGCTCTGCGGCGTCCGTAGGGCCGACCGCCGTGCCGGGCGGTGGCTGCAGGCGGAACTTCCCGTGCGGCGTCTCCACTGGGGTGTCGAGGAAGGGCCGCGTCTGCGCGGGCAGGCGCAGCTTCTGCACCGGCTGATCCAGGAGCGCTTCGAGCGTGATCCCGCGCATCCACGGATGGTCCGTCTGCAGCGCCTGCCGGATCAGCGAGCGGTCGTCCTGCTGCACCGCCTCGTCCTCGATCCCGAGCGCACGCGCAAGGCGCCGGAAAAACTCGGGGTTCGAGACGGCCTCGCCCGGAGGCGGCGCGGCGGGGGTGTTGAGCTGCACGTAGCGGTGCCAGTAGGAGGTGTGGAGGTCGAGGACCTCCATGGCCATCGCCGCGGGCAGGACGAAGTCCGCGTACTTCGCGGTGTCGGTGAGCATCTGCTCGTGCACCACCGTCAGGAGGTCTTCTCGGGCGAGGCCCGCCAGCACCCTCGCCTGCTCCGGGGCGGTGGCGGCGGGGTTCGCGTTATAGACGAAGAGCGCCTTGATCGGCGGGTCCCGAAGGTCGAGAAGGGCCCTTCCGAGCTGGACCATGTTGACGTGGCGCGCGCCCGATGGCGGGCCACCCAGGGAGCGCAACGGGAAGGCGCCGCCGTTGCTGAGAAGGAGACCCCCGCCGACATCGCGCCAGGAGCCCGTGAGGACGGAGAGCGCCGCGATCGACCAGACGGCGGCCGCACTCTGGCGCTGGCGCTGCAGCCCGTAGCCGAGGCGGAAGAGGAGCGGGCGCACCTGCGCGAGCCGCTCCGCGAGCTCTTCGATCTCCTCTGCCGCAAGCCCGGTTGCCGCAGCCGTCCGCTCGAGCGTGAAGGGCTCGGCGATCTCCCGGTAGGCAGAGAACCCCTCGCTGCGTTCCTCGACGAGCGCGCGGTCGTAGCGGCCCTGCGCGAGGAGCAGCCGGCCGAGGCCGAGCGCGAGAACGAGATCCGATCCCGGGCGCGTCCGCAGGTGGCGGTCGTAGCGGGCGGCCGTATCGGTGCGCAGCGGGTCGATCGTCCAGATCTGGGCGCCCGCCTTGCGCGCCGCGTCGAGGAGCGGCACCTGGTGGATGTTCGTCGCCATGGAGTTCGCGCCCCAGAGCAGGATGAAGCGCGCCTGTGGAATCGTCTCCGGATCCGGTCCGAGCGTCGTGCCGAAGACCCAGCGCAGGGCGGCGTTGCCGGATGCGGTGCAGATCGTGCGGTCGAGCTGCGTCGCGCCGAGCGTCCGAAAGAGCCTCGCATCAAGCGCCTGCGAGCTCAAAAGGCCCATGTTGCCGGCGAAGCTGTAGGGCATGATCGCCTCTCCGCCGTGCTCGCGCAGGATCTCCTGTAGGCGCCCTGCGATCTCCGCAAGCGCCTCGTCCCAGGAGACGCGCTCGAACCTGCCTTCCCCCTTCGGCCCCTTGCGGCGCAGGGGGTAGAGGACGCGCTCCGGGTGGTAGAGCCGCTCCATGTAGCGGTTGACCTTGAGGCAGAGAAATCCCCGGGTGATCGGGTGGTCCGGGACGCCGGAGATGCGGGTGATGCGGCTTCCGTCGCTCTCGACGCGCAAGCCGCAGGTGTCGTAGCAGTCGTGCGGACAGACGCCGTGCACGGCGCGCTTCGTCTCCATGTCGGCCCCCCCGATGCGGCTGAGGAGCCTATTCGCCAGCCTGCCCGGTAGGCTCCTCCCGGGTTTTACACACAATTTTGTGTTCGTACACAATATGGTGTACATTCAGGGCAAGGAAGGCGGTGGTTCCCCTGCGACCCCTGGCCCTCGTGTCCGATCGCAAATCGGCCGCACTGCTCTTGCACCCGCTGCGCTCCGCCATCCTGCGCGGTGCCGCGACGCCGACCACCTGCGGCGAGCTCGCGCAGGCGCTCTCGGTGAGCCCGCAGCGCGTGGCGAACCACGTGCGCGAATTGGTCGAGGCCGGTCTCCTGCAGCGTGTGGGAAGCCGGCAGCGACGAAACCTCAGCGAAGGCGTCTACCAGGCGACCGCTAGGGCGTTCTGGCTCTCGCCTGACCTCGCCCACCCGGTCGGCGCCGCAGCCGCGGCGATCGGCGCGCTGGCCGCGGAGGCGGAGCGCATCCAGCGCGACGCATCTGCGCTCTACGCGGCGGCGGCCGACGGGGAGGACATCCCGAGCCTCACATTGACAGTGGACCTCGCCTTGGGCGGCCCCGAAGGCAGGGCGGCCTTCGCGCGCGACCTCGCGGACGCGGTGGAAGCTGTTGTGCGGCGCCACCACGTGGCGAACGGCGAGGAGCGCTACCGCCTCACCCTCGTCGGGTATCCCGAGCCGAATGAAGGAAGGGAGAGCGAGACCTGATGCTGATCTACATGGTGCGCCTGCGGGTACCCGCAGCGCGGCTCTCTGAGGCCCTCATGGATACAGATCGGCCCTGGAGCCTTCCGG
>JAJYTV010000385.1 GCA_021792885.1 Bacillota bacterium | reverse complement strand
ACCCCGGCGACTTCCTCTTCCCGGAGGTGGCGCGGGAAGGTGAACCCGTCCTTTCCAACGCTTCGGTGAAGCTGCTGCTCCGGCAGGAGGCGCGAGACCTCCCGACGGTGACGCAGCTCTACGGCCTGTCGGAGGCGGAGCAGGAGAAGCTGCGCGGTGCACGGCGCGGCGAGGGACTCCTGATCGCCGGCAACCACCGCGCCTGGGTCAAGATCGATACGGCGCCGCACGAGACGGCGCTCATGTACGGGTAGGGGCTTCCCGCCCATAGGGCGTATAATGCGGCAGAGGAGGAGGCATGTACCGTGCGGACAGAGGAACTCCTGTCGCGACTTGATCAGAAGGTGCTGACGCTCAACACCGCGCGGCCCTTGCCTCCGGCATCGCTTCAAAGCCTGCGCGACTGGCTGCGGGTGGAGGCGACCTACACTTCGAACGCCATCGAAGGCAACGCCCTCAGCCGCCACGAGACAACCGTCGTGCTCGAAGGCATGACCATCGGCGGCAAGTCCCTGCGGGATCACCTGGAGGCTGTCGACCACGCCGAGGCGTTCGATTACACGTACGATCTCGCGAGCCGCAACACGCCCTTCACCGAGGCCGATCTGCGCTCACTGCATCGACTGGTCCTCCAGAGGTCACAGCCCCACTACGCGGGACGCTATCGCGACGTCCAGGTATGGATCAGCGGCAGTTCGCATGTGCCGCCTGCGCCGGTCGAAGTCCCGGCACTCATGGCCGAACTCTTCGCAGACTTGCGGGCGATGAGCGAAGAGCATCCTGTTCGCAGGGCGGCACTCTTCCACGCCCGCCTCGTCTCCATCCACCCCTTCGTCGACGGCAACGGTCGAACGGCCCGTCTGGCCTCGAATCTCCTTCTACTACGCGACAGGTACCCACTCGCGATCATCCAGCCCACGCCAGAGGCGCGTGCGCTCTACTTCAAGGCCCTCCAGGATTTCAACGAGGGGGACCGCGAGCCCATCGTCGCCATCTTCGCGGAGGCGTGCGAGCGAACCGCCGACTTCGTGCTGCAAAGCATCGCACCGCAAAAGAAGCCATCCCACACGAGGCAGCCGAAGCAGATCGACTCTGGACGCGACCGCTAAACAGCAGGACCGAGCCCTCCCAGGCCCAACACGGCCGGGGAGGGTTTTTCTCTTGTCAGGAGGAGGTGACCCGGTGACAACCGCTGAGATTGAGGAGACGATCATGGCCCTTCAGGATCGCATCAGGCTGCTGGGTAGACAACGCTCCACATCTGTGGACAATGCGCGCTCGGCACTCCGGAAAATCACGTCTGCTCGTCGACGACAGGCCAGACGCGTTGAGATCTGCCCCGCGAGCGCCGTGGAGAGCTGACCCATGTGGACGCTCTACCATCTCGGCTGGCTCATCTACGACCTCGCACACCTCGGCCGTCCTTGGGCCTGGTTTTTCATCGCCATGAGCGCCCTCTGGCTCGGCAGCCGGCTCTGGGCGCGCCACAGGTGAGGCGCTTTCACTGAAGGCTTCTCCCGTGACCCACCTTGCAACGAAGGGAGTGAACTGGATGATCGACAGCAGCTCCGAGAACGACCGCTATATGTCCGTCGACGAAGCGGCGCGGTACCTGAGTGTCTCGCCGCAGACGCTCATGCGCTACATCCGCGCCGGCGAGATTCCGGTGCACCGGATCGGGGCGCGCCTTCTGCGCCTGCAGCGCAGCGAGATCGACGCCTGGGTGCAGTCCCAGGGCGCCTGAAGAGACTGACGAGGAGGTACGCCAATGTACGACGGGTTCCCAACACTCACACTCGTTCTCCTGGCCGCGATGCTGCTCTGCGGCATCGGCATGCTCACAGGATACGTCCCCAGGGGGGTGCTTGGGCTTTGATGTTGCCATTGGACATCACACAGGAACTCGCCGATGAGGCCCTGCGTCTCGGCACCGATGAAGGCGGCGGCGAGCACTACCGGCTCACCTACGCGCCGCCCAGGGCCGTGCTCGAAGACCTGCGCTTCGCCTCGAAGACTGAACTCGTGACGGTCTGGCACAGCCCGCGCTACCGCGCGATCCTCATGGCGTCGCAGGGAGCGGGAGAACTCGTCATGTACCAGACGCAGCCGCAGTACGACCTCGCGCTGCAGGCCGCGCGCCAGGGCATCTATCCGTCGCTCGACCGGCAGAGGTAGGTGGCGACATGATCCTGGGCCTGATCCTGCCGGAGAACCATCCCTGGCGCGAACAGGCGACGGCGCTCGGCACCGTCGCCTTCGACGGCGAGGTACATGGCCTCGTGGCGGCGTCACGGGCGCACATCGACGTGCTGCTGGTCGACGCCTCGGACCTGGAGCCCCAGGACCTCGACCAGCTCCGAGCCTATCGGATCAGCCGACCGCAGACGCGCATCGTCGTCGCGCTGGCGGAGGACGTGCAGCCCGGTTCGCCACATCTCGCCGCCCTCGTCGGCATGGGAATCTACGACCTCGCGAAGGGACCTCTCTCCGAGGCCCTCTCCCACACCCCCACCTACGCGGACGCCGCGCGCTGGACCTTGCCAGAGAGTGAAGCCACTGGGCCGACACGCCGCGTCCAGGTGCGTGAGCGTATCGTGGA
>JAJYTV010000384.1 GCA_021792885.1 Bacillota bacterium | reverse complement strand
CACGCGACACGCGTCCAGCATGGCCTGGTGCTCCTCGCGACGCTGCCGCACCGATCCGCGCAGCATCTGGGAGAGTACGCGGTAGCGTTCGGTCGCGTCGATGAGCGGGGGGATCAGACGGTTCAGAGTTGGCGAGCCGCCGAGGGCGTAGAGATCGACGTGGAACCTTCGGTGCCACTCCCGCCCCGTCCGCGCGTCGCCCTTCTCGTAGGCGGAGGCGAACTCATCCAGCACCCGGGAGAGCGCATCGTAGTGCGCATCGGTGAAGCGCTGGCAGGCGAGGTCGATGGCGAGCGACTCGAGCGCGTTGCGGGTACGGTAGATGTCGTCCATGTTCTCGAGCGACAGCGGGGCGACAAAGGCCTCCCGCTGCGGCACGTGCACGACCAGACCTTCATGCTGCAGGCGCTTCACCGCGTCGCGGATCGGCATGATGCTGATCCCGAGGCGTTCTGCCTGGTCTTTGAGACCGACCGGGGCTCCCGGACCGAGCTGACCCGTGAGGATCTGCTCGCGGATCTCGAGCCAGGCAATGTCCGCCAGGCTGCGAACCATTTCATTGCCGGCGCGGCGCTCACGTACGCTGATGGCGATCACCCTTCGTGGAACAATTATCATTTATATCTGTCAATGGGGCTGACTTCGCCCTTGCCGGTGCCCGGACGGGCCCAAGTGGCCTTGCGGCGGGACCCGGACATCAGAGCGTTGTGGTGCAAGATGCCGTTTGCCAGCGATATTCGGCACGGGTTGCGCTTGTCCTCTTCCTTCGGGAGCAAGCAGAAGAGATCTTGTGCGTTCGAATGTCGGATAAAAGATAAATTCTGTGCACGGTGTGTGTACTTGGGAGGGTATCGAGGCAGCCAGGCGCCCGGGCGCTGGAGATTGGACTTGACGCGCAGCCCGCGAGCGGATACGCTACGGGCTACAACTGAACATGCTCTTATCCAGAGCGGCGGAGGGACTGGCCCGATGAAGCCCGGCAACCTGCCAGCAAGGCGAGGTGCCAATTCCTACAGGGGAAACCCCTGGGAGATGGGAGCTACGTGCTGACGCCGTAGAAAACCCGCCTCCCGCAGGCGGGTTTTCTCGTATCCGAGAGAAGGGGTGGGGGGTATATGGCGCAGGCGCACGGCGACGGCGGAGAGCGCCGGCGCTTCCGGGAGCGGCTCGGGCAGGGCCTGCTCCTGGGCGACGCGGCCTACGGCTCCGCCCTGACGCGGGTCGCCGGCGGGCGGCTCGTGGAGCTCTTGAACATCGAGGATCCCAAGGCGGTCGAGGAGCTGCACCTCTCCTACCTGCGCGCCGGGGCGCAGGTGCTGCAGACGAACACCTACGCGGCGAACCGGCTGCAGCTCGCCCCCTACGGCCTAGGAGACAAGGTCTACGAGCTGAATCTCGCGGGGGCGAAGATCGCGCGGGCGGCGCGCGAGATCGCCGGGGAGGGCGCCCTCGTCGCGGGGTCGATCGGCCCCCTGGGCGTCTCGCCGCGCGGTGCGCAAGCGCCGACCGCGCAGGCGGAGGAGGTCTTCCGCGAGCAGATCGACGCGCTGCTCGCCGGCGGCGTCGACCTCCTGCTGATCGAGACGCAGGCGGATCCCCGCGAGGCGGCCCTCGCGCTGCGGGCAGCGCGCCGCTCCTGCGACCTTCCGGTCGTTCTGAACTTCTCCTTCGCCGAGGGTGATCTCACACTGAGCGGCCACAGCGCCCTGGACATCGCCGCGATGCTGCTTTCGGAGGAGGATCCCCCGGACCTCTTCGGAGTGAACTGCTCGCTCGGGCCCTCGCATGCGCTGCGCCTTTTGCGCCAGCTGCGTGCGGCGGGCCTCGAGGGGCCGTTCGCCGTCGCGCCGAACGCCGGCCCGCCGATGCGCGTTGGCGCGGAGATCGACTACCTCGGGACGCCGGAGCGCTTCGCCGCGCTGCTCGGGGAACTGCAGGCGGAGGGCGCGTGCTTCGTCGGCGGCTGCTGCGGCACGGACGCCGCCTACATCGCCGCGCTGCGCGAGGCCCGGTCACTCCTGCCGTCCGCGGCGAGCGCGCGCCCGGCCCGCGCCGACCTGCTCGTCCGCGAGCGCGGCGACCCCACGCCGAAGCCGGTCGACCTCGGCCTCGCCCCGCAGGCGGGCCTCGCGGCGCAGCTCGGCCACGGCTTCGCGATCGGCGTCGAGCTCGACCCGCCGCGCGGCAGCGTCGTCGGCAAGTTCCTCGCGGACGCCGCCGCGGTGCGCGGGGCCGGCGCCGACTTCGTCAACGTCGGCGACAGCCCGATGGCGAGGGTGCGCATGGCGGCACTCGGCGGCGCGCACCTCCTGCAGCAGGAGGTCGGCATCGAAGCTGTCCTGCACATGACGACGCGGGACCGCAACCGCCGGGCGCTCGAGGCAGATCTCCTCGGCGCGCACGCGCTTGGCCTGCGCAGCATCCTCGCCCTGACCGGCGACCGGCCGCCCGGCGGCGGCATCTTCGAGATCGACTCCGTCGGCCTCCTGGAAGAGATGCGCAGCCTGAACGAAGGCCGCGACCTCGGAGGCGCCGCGATCGGCACCGCGACCGACTTCTTCCCGGGCTGCGCGTTCGATCCCGGGGCCGAGGACCTCGAGGGGGAGATC
>JAJYTV010000383.1 GCA_021792885.1 Bacillota bacterium | reverse complement strand
AGGCGGCAGCCGTCGATGATCGAGGCGTGGTTCAGGGCGTCGGAGATGATCACGTCGCCCTCGCCGACGAGCACCGGGATGACGCCGGAGTTGCAGGTGAAGCCGCTCTGGAAGACGATCGCCGCTTCGGTCCCCTTGAAGGCCGCGAGACGGCGCTCGAGCTCCAGGTGCAGGTCGAGCGTTCCGATGATCGTGCGCACGGCCGCGGTCCCGGCGCCGTAGCGCTCGGTCGCGGCGATCGCCGCCTGCCGAAGGCGCGGGTCGTTCGCGAGCCCGAGGTAGTCGTTCGAGCTCAGGTTGATCACCCGGTGGCCGTCGATCACCGCCCGGGGGCCTTGGGGGGAGGAGAGAACCCGAAGCGGGCGGTACACGCCCTGCCGCTTCAACTCCTCGATCTCCTGGTGCACGAAGTCGAGCGCCGACAATGCCATCCTCTCCTTCCGTCGATCCAGGGGTCAGAGTCCCTGCGGGAGCAGCACGACCTTGCCGCATTGCCCCCCGTGCAGGACGCGCATCGCCTCGTCGTAGTCCGAGAGCGCGAAGCGGTGGGTGATGAGCGGCGCGATGTCGAGCCGCCCGGACGCGAGCAGCGCGCGCGTCTTGTACCAGGTGTCGAACATGCGCCGCCCCGTGATGCCCTGCAGCGTCAGGCCGCGCATGATCACCTGCTCGGAGAGCTCGAGCGTGACGTCCTGCACGGGCAGCCCCAGCATCGAGACGCGCGCCCCCATGCGGCAGGAGCGGATCGCGTCGCGGATGGCCTGCGGGTGTCCGGACATCTCCAGCACCACCTCGACGCCCCCGTCGGTCGCGTCGCGCACCGCCTGGACGACGTCGTCCTTCGTCGGGTCGAGCAGGAGGTCGGCGCCCATCGTGCGGCCGAGCGCCCGCCGGTAGTCGCTCACCTCCGTCGCGATGATCTGCCCCGCGCCGGCGGCCCGCGCCACGCCGACCGAGAACAGCCCGATCGACCCGAGGCCAGTGACGAGGACGCTCTTGCCCGTGATCTCGCCCGCGAACACGGTGTGCACGGCGTTCCCGAGCGGCTCCTGGGCGGACGCCACCTCGAAGGGCATCTCCTTCGGGTTCTTCCAGAGGTTCTGGGCCGGCATCAGGAGGTAGTCCGCGAACGAGCCGTCGTGGTCGACCCCGAGGATCTCGACGTGTTCGCAGATGTGGCCCTGGCCCGTGCGGCAGGAGTGGCAGTGGCCGCAGGTGATGTGCGTCTCCACCGAGACGTGGTCCCCAACCGCCACCCCGTGCACCCCCGGGCCGATCTCGACGACCACGCCCGCGGTCTCATGGCCCATCACCCGGGGAGGGTGTACGCGCTGCGCCGCCCAGTCGTCCCAGCTGTAGACATGGTAGTCCGTACCGCACACCGATGCCGCACGCACCTCGATGAGCGCCTCGCCAGGCCCCGGGTGCCGCACGGGGAGCCGTACGAGCTCCGCGCCGGGCGCCGCCGCCGTCTTCATGACCGCCTGCATTTCCAAGTACGATACGCCTCCTGCGTGGGCCGCCTCCGCTCTAGAGAGCGAGATGACGGCGCAGATCCCCCGACTCGACCCGGAGTCCCACGTAGAACGCGCCGAACAGCGCGTAGCGGGCGCTCACCTCGTCGAATCGCATCTCGTACACGATCTTCTTGAACTGGAGCGGGTCATCCGCGAACAGGTCGACGCCCCACTCCCAGTCGTCGAGGCCCATCGATCCCGTGATGATCTGCCGCACCTTGCCCGCGTACTCCCGCCCGATCAGGCCGTGGCTGCGCATCAGCTCCTGGCGCTCGCCGGCCGTCAGCATGTACCAGTTGCGCTGCTCGCCGCGCAGCTTGCTCATCGGGTAGAAGCAGACATAGCGCGTGCGCGGCAGGTCCGGCTCGAGCCGCGCGCGCAGCGCGCCCTCGAGCGCCTCCTGGGCGTCCTGGGTGCGCCCGCCCGCGCCGTGCGTGCTGAGCTCGACGATGGAGAGATAGGAGTAGGACGGCAAGAGGCACTCTGCGAGGGGGCTCTTCGCGAAGTCGGTCTCGAGTGCCGAGAGTTCGTCGACGCTGGGTCGCAGGTGGACCGCCATGAGGTCCCCCTTGTGCCCCAGGAGCCAGTAGAAGGCGCTCGAGCCCTGGTGGCTCTCCTCCGCCGACTGCGCACCCGCCATATGCCGCTCCGCGTCGGCGAGCGCCTCCTCGCGCTGCTGCGAGGAGCGCGCGCGCCACCGCGCCCAGTCCACGCGATAGAGCATGTGCAGGGCGTACCAGCCGTCGATGGTTCCCGGCGCATTCGACAAGTTCGTCACCTCGTTCATTGTACCTGAGCGGGCGAGCAGGGCACTGGTCTCTTGGCCGCTATCGTGCCCCCTGAAGGAACTCCCGAAGGGCCGCGTCGAACGCCGAATGCTCTTCGAGGAACGGGTAGTGGTTGCTCTCCTCGAACACCTGCAGGCGCGCCCTTTGCATGCGCGCCGCGATCTCCTCGGACGACGCGAGCGGGCACTGCACGTCGTGGCGCCCGCAGGCGACGAGCGCGGGCACGGTGCACGCCCCCAGCCGCTCGCGCAGGTCGAAGCGCGGGAAATCCTCGCGGCCGTAGTAGTCGAGGCGCGACGCGCAGATCCGC
>JAJYTV010000382.1 GCA_021792885.1 Bacillota bacterium | reverse complement strand
CGGCGGCGGCGACCGGGCCCGCGTCGAGGGTCGCGGCCGTCTCCCCTGCGGCGAGGAGGTCCGCAACATGCGCGAGGAGCGAGGGCCTCCCGCCGGTCAGGAGGTAGGCTTCGCGGCGCACCCTGCGGTCCTCGATTCCCTGGCTGACGAAGAGGCGGTCCGCATCCTCCGGCAGCAGGCCCGTGAGCGGAATCTGCGTCAGGAAGTGCCGCCAGGCCCGTTCGAGCGGCCAGACCGAGACCGGACTCCTGCGTCCGGTGAGCACCGCGGCGACGCCGCGCGGGAGCCGGTAGAGGAGCCCCTCGCGCAGGCGCCCCTCCTCTCCCTCGAGCGCGTCGTAGTCGTCGAGCAGCAGGAGCGCGCCGCCGCGGTCCGCGAGAGACTGCAGCGCAGCGCAGCAGTCTTCCACCCCGCACGGCTTCTCTCGGGGAATGCCGAGGACGCCCGCGAGCTGGCGCAGCGCCGCGTCCGCGCTCGCTCCGCTCCTTCGTAGCCCCAGTGAGACGGGGACGAGCCCCCGCTGACGGGCAGAGCGCGCGACAGCCTGCAAGAGCGCTGTCTTGCCGACGCCCGACGGGCCGTAGACGTACGCGACGGTTGCCTCGGCCGGCGCGCGATCCAGCAGCTCACGAAGGGCGGTCAGTTCCCGATGGCGCCCGACGAAGCGCCGCGATTCGATTTCCAGGAGGACCTCCTCGATCGACATGGCGCACCCCGCTTGCACAAACCATTTCCATCTCGGAGATTAGGTAAAATCTTCCGCAACTTGCGTTGAAGCACGTCGAGCGGGAAGGACGGGCCTTCGCCGCAATTCGCTCCCCGGCGCCACGGTTCGTGTGCGGACCTCTCCTGCCTGCGCCACTGCGGTTGATACCGGGTCGGATACTGCGGCCGAGGGCGGCAGTTTGGTAGTGTCTTCTCCGCAGGCCCACCCGGAAGGGAGGTATCCCCGTGCCGCTTCGCCCGCCTCCTGCGATGGTACAGGCCGGCCTCGTCGGCGCTCTCGTCGCGACAGGACTCGCCGTCATCTTCGTGGCGCTCCTTCCCTCCTTCGCCGCGCAGGCCAAGCAGACGGCCAGCATCGCGCTGACGCTCGGCGAACACTACCGCCACCAGATCCGCGAAGGCGCCGAGATCCAGATCGCATTTGCGCCGGACTCCTTG
Organism: Bacillota bacterium; assembly: GCA_021792885.1. Classification (GTDB taxonomy): domain Bacteria; phylum Bacillota; class Sulfobacillia; order JAJZYS01; family JAJYTV01; genus JAJYTV01. The sequence continues at coordinate 1,463 of JAJYTV010000382.1, read as the reverse complement.
CCGCCCGGCGGCCGCATCGACGTGCTGGGGGTCGGAGCGGACGGCACCGTGCTCGGTCAGAAGATCGTGCGCCCAAGCCGCGTCGCGCGCCGCGCCGGCACCCTCACGACCTCCGCACCGCCGGCTGCGGGCAGCGTCTCCTACTGGATCGCCCTCGATCCGGTCGACGGCAACGACGCAATGCACCTCACCGTGACGCCTGAAGGACAGCAGCCCCAGGGTACGCCGCTGACGGCGACCCTGACGGGTGTGCCGGCCGGGGACACCGTCTACCTGATGGGGATCGATGGCCGGAACCCCGACGCGCTGGGTGCCCAGATCGCCGACTACATCCCGCCGGCGAACTGTGCGCCGGACCCGAGCGCAAGCGGCCATGTCGTCTGCAGCTTCCAGGCGCCGCCCGACGCGCAGCCCGTGTCGTACGAGGCGCACACCACCAACGACAGCCTCGAGTCGCTCCCGGCGAACGACCTTCCGGAGGTGCCAGCGGCCGCCGCCCTCCCGCTCGCCGCCCTGCCCGCCTTCTTCATGCTGCTTCGCCGCCTGCGGGTGGCGAGGTGATCGCCAGCGAGCGGGCCGTCCGCCTGCAGCCCGCCTCGCGTGCGCCGCGCCTGATCGCCTGGGGGGTGCTCTCCCTCGCGCCGCTCGCGGCCTACGCCGTTCCCCTGTGGCAGAACGTGCTCGCGGACACGCCGATCGCCTACCTCGTCTGGATCCCCATCCTCTCCGTGCTCTGGGGGGCCTACGGCATCAGCCAGAGCCGACCGGCGGTCGACGACGGGGAGCTCGACGCCATCCTGGGCATTGGGCTGCTCGCGCTGGTCGGCGCGGCGCTCGTGATCGGACCGGCGCGCTGGCCGTACCTCTTCTTGATGCAGAGCAGCGGGCTCTTGCTCTGGCCGCTCTGGATGCTCGGCATGGCGTGGCTCCTCTTCGGCGTCGGCGTGACGCAACCGCTGCTCTGGCCGCTCGCCTACCTCCTGCTCTGCTGGCCGCCCGTCCTCAGCGCCGTAGCCTCGCTGACGCAAGGCGTGCTCGTACGGATCGCCATCGCCGGCATCTCCCGCGGAAGCCACTACCTCAGCTGGCTGCAGGCGCAGGGCCACACCGGGACGTTCCTCGTCGCCCACGGCGGCACACTCGTCCCCGTGCTCATCTCTGAGGCCTGCAGCGGTGCGGACAGCGCGCTCGGCGCGGCCATCCTCCTGCCTGTCCTGCTCACCCAATCCCGCGGCGCCGCCTGGCGCAAGATGCTTCTGGTCGTCGCCGCACTCGTCGGCGCGGTGGTCTTCAACCTCCTGCGACTCGTGGCGATCATCGTCGCCCTGCATTACGACGGAGAGCAGTTCGCCCTCGGGGTCCTGCACCCGGTGCTCGGGTTTTTCCTCTTCGCACTCCTCGCCTTCTGCCTGGTCGCCGTGGCCGGACTCGCCGGTCTCTCCCTCCGTCCTGCCGCGAAGGCG
>JAJYTV010000381.1 GCA_021792885.1 Bacillota bacterium | reverse complement strand
CGCGCCGGTCGGCAAGGCGCCCCCAGGGCGGGGCGAAGAGGATGCTCGCGATGCCGAGGAGCGAGAACACGATGCCGGCCGCGAGCGAGGCGTCGCGCAGCGAGCCGCCGAGCTGCACGATGTAGAGCGGCAGGATCGGTTCGATCGTCATGATCGAGAAGTTCACGAGCAGCGTCAGTGCGATGACCGCAAGGAACGGCCGGTTGTCGAGCGCCGAGCGCAGATCGCGCAGGACGCCCGTGCGCTCGCGCGACGGCGTGAAGTTGTCTTCGCGGACGAAGAGCAGCGCGAGCACCGTCCCGAGCAGGACGAGCACGGACGCCGAGCCGAAGGCGATGCGCGTCCCGAAGACGTTGGAGAGGCCGCCGCCGAGGAGCGGACCGACGATCGTGCCGGTCGCGGAGCCGGTTGCCATCATCGAGAGCGCCCAGCCCACCCGCTTCTGCGGGGCGCTCGTGCCGACGAGCGTGATCGCGTTCGGGACGTAGCCGGAGAGCAGGCCCTGCACGGTGCGCAGCACGAGGAGCTGCATCGGCGTCTGGACGACCGCGGTCAGGGCGTACGCGGCGAACAGCGCGAAGCCGGAGCGCAGGATCATCGGCCGGCGCCCGTACCGGTCTGCGAGCGACCCCCAGTAGGGGGAGATCAGCGCGCTCGCGAGGAACGTCGAGCTGAAGAGCACGCCCGACCAGATGTCGATGTTGCGGTGGACGCCGATCTGCAGCAGGAAGAGCGGCAAAAAGGGCACGACCATCGAGTAGCTGGCGGAGGTGATGAACACCCCGATCCAGAGCACCAGCAGGTTGCGCTGCCACGTTTCGAGCTGTATCCCGCGTAGACGATCAATCATGTCGGAATTCTACGCCTGTCCGCACAGGCTGACAACGCGCGGTCTGCGGCAGGATCCGGGCATGTTGCAGTGGAAGCCGTGCTGACGAGGAAGGGACCCCCATTGATCGAAGCGCGAAGAAACATGCTGCAAGCCGCCCTTTCGGATCTCGCGGAGCCGGTGCTGGTGTGGGTCCTCGGCGATCCGCAGGCGGCGCAGGCCGAGGATTTGAAGACCTTGCTCGCGCTGCAGCCGCTCCTGCGCCTGCGGCGCCTCGATCCCCTGCAAGACCCCCTGCTGCCGCAGGAGCGGTATCCCGTCTACGGCATGTCGACCGGGGCCGAGGACCGCCCGCGGGGCAACCGCTTCATCGGTTTCCCCAGCGGCTTCTCGCTCGACGCCTTCGTCGATGAACTCGTCGCGCTGCCGCGGGAGGGCCCGCGCACCTCGCCGCTCGCGCGCGAGGTGCTGCATGGCATGCGCCGCCCGGTGCTGGCCCGCATCTTCACCTCGCCCGGATGAACGCGCTGCGCGCAGGCGGTGCGCCTGCTTCACGCATGGGCGCTCGAGCAGCCTCTCTTGACTGCGGAAGCCGTCGAACTCTCGACCTATCCCGAACTCGCGGACCTGCTCCGCGTGCGCGCCGTACCCCACTTCATCGTGCAAAGCTTTCACGGCGAGCAGTCCTTTGGCGGGGCAGTCCCGGAACCCGTGCTGCTCGCCCGGATCGCCGCCGCAGGCGGCGACGGCTGAGAACCCGCGCCGTCGGGACCTTCGGAGCGCACGACTGACGCACACCCAAGGAGGCGCCCTCCCTGCAATCCTGGCAGCGCACGCTCTACGTTCTCTGGGTCACCGAATTCCTGATGATGGCGGGCATGAACCTCGTCATCCCCTTCCTGCCGCTCTACATCCACGGCCTCGGCGTCCAGCGCACTGCCGATGTGGAGCGCTGGACGGGCCTCGTCTACAGCGCGACATTCATGGTCTCGGTCTTCGCCCAGCCTGTCTGGGGCAGGCTTTCGGACAGGATCGGGCGCCGCGTGATGCTCCTTCGCTCCAGCATCGGCATGGGCCTCATCATGGCGTCGATGGGCCTTGTGACCGCGGTCTGGCAGCTCTTCCTGCTGCGCGCGCTGATGGGCTCCGTCTCCGGATTCATCTCCGCGGCCACGGCGCTGCAAGCGACCCAGACGCCGCGCGAGCATGCGGGGCGGGCGCTCGGGACGCTCCAGACGGGTGCGGTCACCGGCGGACTGATCGGGCCCTTCGTCGGCGGCGTGCTCGCGGAGTGGATGAGCCTGCGCCATATCTTCTTCGTCACCGGTGGCGTGCAACTGCTCGCGACGGTGCTCGTGCTGATCTTTGTGCGCGAGGACTACAAGCCGGACCCGAAGACCGCCTCGCTCGACACGCGCTCCTTCTTCCAGATGCTGCGCACGACGGGCATCGTCCTGCCGCTCTTCGTCGTCAGCATGGTGCTGCAGATGGGCTACCTGGCGATCGAGCCGATCGTGACGATCTACGTCCGCGAACTGAGCCCGACCGCCCCGCACCTCACCACGCTCGCGGGCGCGGTGTTCGCCGCGGTGGGTTTCGGCAACCTCCTCTCCGCGCCGCGGCTCGGCCGCCTCTCCGACCGCGTGGGGTCGGAGAAGATCCTCTTCTGGTCGCTCGTCGCCGCGGCGCTCCTCTACCTGCCGCAGGCGTTCGCCTCGTCCGCGTACGTCCTGATGGGCATGCGCTTCGTGCTCGGACTCGCGATCGGCGGGCTCGTGCCGTCGGTGCAGGCACTGATCCGCC
>JAJYTV010000012.1 GCA_021792885.1 Bacillota bacterium | reverse complement strand
GGAAGGTGAATCCGCCGATCCGGGAGCAGCAGGACGTCGACGCGCTCTGGAAGGGCGTCATGGAGGGCACGATCGACTGGGTGGCGAGCGACCACGCCTGCTGCCTCGAGGAGGAGAAGGGCGACGATCTCTGGCCGGCGCTCCCTGGCTTCGGCGGCACGTCGCTCCTCTATCCCGTGATGCTCTCCGAGGGCTACCACCGGCGCGGCCTCCCGCTCTCGCGCATCGCCGAACTCGTCGCGACGAACCCCGCGAAGGCGTACGCCTGCCACCCGCGCAAGGGCGAAATCACCGTCGGCGCGGACGCGGACCTGGCGCTGATCGACCTCGAGAAGGAAGAGACGGTCACCCCGGAACTCCTGCACTCCGCGCAGGACCACACCCCCTTCGAGGGCGTGAAGGTGAAGGGCTGGCCGGTCCGCACGGTGCTGCGCGGCCAGACGGTCTTCCTGAACGGCAAGGTGGTGGGGGAGCCGAAGGGACGGTTCGTCGCGCGCCCGGCGCAGGACTAGCCGAGCGCTGCACCGTCTCGGAAGGAGGCGCAGGCCGTGGCGGAACGCGGCACCGGAGCGGGGCTGCAGATGGCCGAGCGGATCGTGCGTGTGCTGAAGGCCTTCGCGGATTCCGGGTCGGCGCTCGGCGTGAGCGAACTCGCGCGGCGCCTCGACCTGCCGAAGAGCGTCGTGCACCGCACGCTGACGAGCCTCGTCGGCACCGGCTTCCTCCAGAAGGAGGAGGCGAGCGGCAGGTACCGGCTGGGCCCGGAGGCGATCGGTCTCGGGCTCGCGGCGCTCGGCCGCGTCGACCTCGTGGAGATCGCGCTGCCGCACATGGAGGTGCTGCGTTCGCGCACGGGCGAGACCGTCACCCTCAGCGTGCGGGTCGGCAACGCGCGGGTCTACGTCGCGCAGCTCGTGAGCCCGCAGGACGTGAAAATGACGGTCGAGATCGGACGGCGCTGGCCGCTCTACGCCGGGGCGTCGGGGCGGGCGATGCTCGCCATGCTGTCCCCGGCGGACCTCGAGCAGCACTTCGCGACGGTGGAGCTCGTGGCGCTCACGGAGCGAACGATCGTCGCGCCGGACGCGCTGCGCGCGTCGCTCGCCGCGGTGCGCGCGCAGGGCTACGCGGTCAGCCTGGGGGAGCGCGACCCCTGGGCCGGCGCGGTCGCGGCGGCGGTGATCACGCCGGCGCAGGGGGTGCTGGGCGCCGTGAGCGTCTGCGGCCCGCTGCCGCGCTTCACCCAAGAGCGCGTGGAGGCCTTCGTGCCGGCGCTCAAGGAGGCGGTGCAGGGCATCGCGGAGCGCCTCGGCGCCACATCGCGCGTGCTCCCCGTCCCCTAGAGGGCGTCAGTCTGCCGCGGGCCCCGGGAGGGCCGCGCGCTCCGGCGCCTCGTCAACCCCGCACAGCCGCCGCGCGGCGGCCTTCTGCTCGGCGAAGTTCGCCGCGCGCCCGATGATCACGCGCTGGGCCTGCGGGCTGCCCGCGCCGTGCATCGACTCGATCAGGTAGCTCACGGCGTTGCGCCCGGCGACGATGTTCTCGATGAGGCGCAGGATGCGGGCGCGGTTCTCCGGCGGCACGTCCTCGCCGGTCGCGAGGTACTTGCGCAGGAAGTTGCCCGCGACGGGGTGGCGGAAGTCCGCCTCGCTCGGCAGGGTGCCGACGAGCCCGCCCGCGAGGTCGGTCGCGAGCCGCGCGATCTCGTAGGGGTTGCGGGTGACGTGCAGCTTCGTGACGTTCGAGAGCAGAACGTCCGAGAGGTAGGTGCCGGACGGGAGCGCCTTCGCCTCGCTCGCCGCCGCGAGCCCGCCGGCGTAAACGGTCTCGTTCAGGTGGGTCATCTCGACGAGCTTGTCGCGGACGTGGCTCGCGCCTGCGACCCCGCTGTACTCCACAGCCTGCGCGGCGGCGCCGATCAGCACGTCGCCCATGCCGGACTTGCAGCCGGCGTAGCTCTGGCGGTGGAGCGCGCCGAACCGCTCGACGAGCGAACCCGTGTACGCGGTCTCGCCCAGCATGTACACCCGCTCCCAGGGAACGAAGACATCGTCGAAGACGACGAGGCACTCCTGGCCGGAGAAGGAGAGGTTGCCTTGATCGAAGCCTCCGTCGAGCGCGCGCGTGTCGGACGCCTGGCGGCCGTGGATGTAGACGAGTCCCTCCGCGTCGACCGGCACGCTGCAACAGACCGCGTAGTCCTCCTCGCCGGGCCGGAGCGCGAGCGTCGGCATGACGAGGATCTCGTGCGAGCAGAGCACGCCGGTCTGGTGGCCCTTCGCGCCGCGGATGACGATGCCGTCCTCCCGGCGCTCGACGGCCCGCAGGTACATGTCGGGATCCGGCTGCTCCCCCGGACGCAGGCTGCGGTTCCCCTTCACGTCCGTCATCGCGCCGTCGACCATCAGGTCCTCCTGCTGCACCCGGCGCACGAAGGAGAGGAACCGGTCGTGGTAGTGCGTGCCGAGGGCCTGGTCCATCTCGTAGGTCACGGACTCGACGGAGCTCAGCGCATCCATGCCGACGCAGCGCTGGAAGCAGGTGCCCGTGCGGCGGCCGAGCTGCCGCTGCATCAGCGTCTTCGCGCGCAGGTCCTCGCGGCTCTGGTAGAGCTTCGTGAAGCGGCTCACGCGGATTCCGGTGACCGCGTCGACGTCCTGCATCAGGTTGGCGGTCTCCGACTCGTGCGCCGCCCGGTAGGTCTCTGCGACGGCGTTGATCGCGGAGCGTATCACCGGATGCGTCAGGGGATCCTTCACCCGCTCTCCCAGGTAGTAGATCTCCATGGGCCGCCGGCCCCGCAGGCTCGCGAGGTAGTCTTCTGCAGTCATCATGGCAACGCGCATCCCCTTCCGCACCGTGCGACACCTAGCCCTGGGATTCGCTCCTGACGCCACGGCCCCTGCAGGTTTCGATGAAAGAATTGTATGCAAACTTAACAAGAAACTACTGGAACAGAGCATTGTAATGCATGTGAATTTGGTAGCATGAAAGAATTGTATACGAAAGGAGCAGGGGAACGACCGAAGGAAGCGAATCCTTCGCGACACATGGATCCGTCCGCAGGTTCATCCAGCCATCGTGAGGAGGGCCAAGGGTTGCACGAAGACCGCGAACACGTCGGCGCCACGGAGCAGACGGTGACGGAATCCAAGGCACTGCGTACGACGCGGGGCACGACCTCCATCGCCGGCTTCCTCGAGCGCTACGGAATCCTGGTGGCCTGGCTCGTCGTGATCGTCGTCTTCTCGATCCTCGCCCCGACGACGTTCCCGACCGTCGCGAACTTCGACACCATCGCCTCGACGCAGGCGGTGCTGCTGATCATGACCCTCGGCCTGCTGCTGCCGCTGGCGGCGGGGGAGTTCGACCTCTCGGTGGGCGCGACCATGGGCTTCGCGCCCATCGTGGTCGGCTACCTGAACGTCTTCCACCACTGGCCGATCGTGCCGGCGGTTGCGGTGGCGCTGCTCGCCGGGATCGGCTTCGGTGCGTTCAACGCCCTCCTGATCGTCCGCCTCGGCGTCCCTTCGCTGATCGCGACCTTGGGCTCCGGGACGCTGCTGACGGGCCTCGGCTACGGCCTCAGCAATTCCGAGACGATCGGCGGCATCTCGAACGGCCTGATCAACTTTGCGACGTGGCCGATCGGCGGGCTGCCGCTCTCCTTCCTCTACGCCATCGCGATCACCGTGCTGATCTGGTACGTGCTCGAGCACACGCCCTTCGGGCGATACCTGTTCTTCGTCGGCGAGGGACGGGAGGTCGCCCGGCTCGCGGGCCTGCCGGTGAACCCCCTGCGCACGATCTCCCTCATATCGGGTGCCTTCGTCGTGACGGTCGCTGGCGTGCTGCAGGCCGGAACGGTAGGCGCGGCCGACCCCACGGTCGGGGTCTCCTACCTGCTGCCGACCTTCGCGGGCGCGTTCCTCGGCGCCACGGCGATCCGTCCTGGACGCTTCAACGCATGGGGCTCGCTGATCGCCGTGTACTTCCTCGTGACCGGCATCACCGGCCTCGAGCTGCTCGGCTACTCCGGCTGGGTGCAGCAGATCTTCTACGGCGGGGTCCTGATCATCGCGGTGGCGCTCGGGCGGATCACCCAGAACCGGCGCGCGGTGCAGTGACCGAAGCGGTTCTTGGGAGGGGGTGGACAGGGGGAGTACGGCAGAGGCAGACCTGGGCCGCAGAGCCTGATCGCGACGTGTGATCGCGCGCCGTTCGCGCTGCGGTCCACCGACGCCCCCAACACAACGTTTTCGCCATAGGAGGGACAAGATTTGAACAAGGCTTGGTTGACGCGCAGAGGCGTGCCCTTGATGGCAGTCGGCGCAATCATGATGACGGTCCTCGCAGGATGCGGATCGCAGTCCGCGGCGTCCAACAACTCGTCCAAGACCGCCACCATCACCCCGGGCGTCAAGGCCGCGATGGCCTTCGTCAAGCAGGTGGAGGCGCCCCCGACCTGGCAGGGCCCGACGACGCCGGTGAACACCAAGCTCGCGAAGGGCATGACCGTCGACCTTGTCAACCTGACGATGGAGATCCCGGCGCTGAACGAGTGGGCGACCGTCGCCCAGCAGCAGCTGGAGAAGGCCGGCGTCAAGGTCACGATCTGCGACGCGAAGGGCAGCCCGACCGGCATCACCCAGTGCATGCAGCAGGGCATCGCGCAGCACCCTGACGTGCTGGTGGCGATGTCGCTCGACACGAGCTACATCCACAGCTACATCCAGCAGGCCGACAAGGCAGGCATCAAGGTGATCACCGCGCAGACCGGAACGCCGGGCACCCCGCACGGCACGGGCGCGGTGGCCGAGGTCTCGTTCAACTACCCCCTCGTCGGTAAGATCCTCGGCGCCTGGTTCGCCGCCCAGAGCAAGTGCCAGGGCAGCTACCCTCAGATCATCACCTCCACCAGCGCCCGCCAGCCGTCGGCGGCGGAGGTATCGGGCATCCAGGGCGCGCTCGCGCAGTACTGCCCAAGCCTCAAGGTCCGGCCGGTGCAGAACGTGCTGATCCCGAACTGGGCGACGCAGCTCGCCACGGTGACGCGCTCCGACATCCTCGCGGACCCGACGCTCAAGTACTTCCTGCCGCTCTACGACGGCATGACGATCTACATGCTGCCCGCGGTGCGCCAGGCGGGCGCCGCGAACCGCGTGCAGATGGCGTCCTTCAACGGCACGCCGGTCGTGATGCAGAACGACGTCGTGCTCTCGCCCCTGAAGGCGGACATCGGCGGTCCGAACGAGTGGTACGGCTACGCGCTCGCGGACCAGACCTTCCGCGTACTCGTCGGCGACCACCCGGTCGCGTCCGAGAACATCCCGCTGCGCCTCTTCGACAGCACGAACATCGGGTCGATCAACGTGAACGCTTCCGAGACCACGTGGTACGGTCCGGTGAGCTTCCAGCAGCACTACTACCAGCTCTGGGGCTTCTAGCCGGGGGAAAGCGGGCCGCGGCCACGCGCCTGCGCGAAGCGGCCGCACGCGCTCTGCGTGCGGCCCTTCCCGTCCGAGGCGATGATTGGAGAAGGAGGAAGCCATCACGGAGCCGGCCATTTCGCTCGTCAACGTGTCGAAGACGTTCGCCGGCGTGCGGGTGCTGCATGACGTCAGCTTCGACGTGCTGCCGGGGGAGATCCACGGTCTTGTCGGCCAGAACGGATCCGGCAAGTCGACCCTGATCAAGATCCTGAGCGGCTTCCACGAACCGGACCGCGGCAGCGAGCTTCTGGTGCGCGGCAAGCCCGTGCCGCTGCCGATGACTCCGGGCCTCACGCACCGCTACGGCTTTGCATTCGTACACCAGGACCTCGGGCTCGTACCCGGGCTGACGGTGCTCGAGAACCTGCGCGTAGGCCGCTACGAGCCGGCAACCGGCTGGCGGATCCGCTGGGGCGGGGAGCGCGAGGAGGCGCGGGTTGCGCTCGGGCGCATCGGCATCGAGATCCCGCAGGACGCGCGTGTGGGGGAGCTGCAGCCGGTGCAGCGCGCGATCGTCGCCGTGGCGCGCGCCATGCACGACATCGCGGAGCACGAGTACGGCCTGCTGGTGCTCGACGAGCCGACGGCGTACCTGCCGCGCGACGCGGTGCAGGTGCTCTTCGACACGATCCGCCGCGTCGCCGAGGCGGGCGTCAGCGTCCTCTTCGTGAGCCACCGCCTCGACGAGGTGCGCTCGCTCACGGACCGCGTCACGGTCATCCGCGACGGTCGGGTGGCGGCGACGGTGCGGACGGCGGACACGGACGAGGACCAGCTGATCTCCCTGATGCTCGGGCGCGCGCTCGGGAACGTCTACCCCGAGGAGCACTCCCAGCCTGCGGACGTCGGCTTCGGCGTCTTGGGACTCACCGGGAGCCTCGCGCAGGACATCGGCTTCGAGGTCCGCCGCGGCGAGGTGCTCGGGCTCACAGGGCTCATCGGCATGGGCCAGGAGGAGGTCCCCTACCTTTTGATGGGCGCGTCGCGCGCGTCCGCGGGAGCGATCCGCATCGGCGGCCAGGCGCTCTCCGCGACGGAGATCACGCCGGCCGCGGCGAAGCGGCACGGCATGGCGCTCCTGCCGGCGGACCGCCAGGGCGCAAGCGGCGTCGGCGCCTTCACCGTGAAGGAGAACGTCAGCCTGCCGGTGCTGCGCGAGTTCTCGCCGGGCGGGAGGATCCGCCACCGGCGCGAGCGCTCAGCGGTCGACGGCCTCCTACAGGAGTACCAGGTGCGCCCGCCGGAGCGCGAGCGCCGGCTCGCGACCCTGAGCGGCGGCAACCAGCAGAAGGCGCTCCTCGCGAAGTGGCTGCAGCGCCGCCCGGAGGTGCTGCTGCTGCACGAGCCGACGCAGGGTGTCGACATCGGCGCGCGGGCCGAGATCTTCGACCACATCCGCAGGGTCTCGGAGTCCGGCAGCTGCATCGTGATCGTCAGCAACGAGTACGAGGACCTCGCACACATCTGCCACCGCGTCCTGATCTTCCGCGACGGGCGCGTCGTGAACACACTCACGGGCGAAGCGCTCAGCAAGGATGCGATCGTCGCCCACAGCTACCGCTCCTAGGGGAGGGTCAGGACTCCTCCTTGGTCTCCGCGAGCGCGTCGAGGTGGCTGAAGAGGATGTTGCGGCCGTGGATGATGTGCACGCGCATCACGGACTCGGCCCAGCCGGCGTCGTGCGCGTGGAAGGCTTCGGTCAGCTCCTGATGCTGCTGGCTCGAGACGCGAAAGCCCTCGGGGCCGTAGAACTGCATCGAACGGTAGACGAGCGGCAGCTGAATGATGTGCTGGATGGTCTGGGCCAGGTAGTCGTTGCGACACGCGGCGATGATCTTGGCATGGAGCTGCTGGTTCAGCCCGACGGCGTGCAGGATCAACTTCTCCGTCATGCCGCGCTCCACGGCGATCTGCGCGTCGCTCGCGTACTCGGCGTTCAGCTGGTCGATTTCGTCGAGGTCTGTCTCCGTCAGGTGGATGGCCGCCCGACCGGCGGCGTAGCTCTCGAGGAGGTAGCGGAGGTCGTAGATCGACTCGAGGTCGTGCACGCCGAACGGCCGCACGACGGCGCCCCGGAACGGGGTGAGGTCCACGAGGCCCTCGGCGCCAAGGCGCCCCAGAACCTCACGCACCGGCGTACGGCTGACGTCGAACTGCCGCGCCAGGCGCTCCTCGGTGAGGCGCTCACCGGGCCCCAGGCGGCCGAGGAGGATGTCCTCACGGATCTGCTCGTAGATCCCGTCCTTCGATCCTGCGCCTGCCGTAGCGATCCCTCCTAGCCGACACATACCGGAACATGATACCACGATCCGCGCCGGGTTCGGAACGAGGCCCCTGGGCGGAAGCGGATGAGGGGGCTGGCCCCTGCGGTCACGCACACTCTGCAGCAGGAACTGTATACGACATTCCCAAAAAAGCCGCTGAAATTGGCCGAAGTAGCGAAGAGTGCGGGCAGATTGCATACAAAGCAGCAGGACCCGGGTGCGGGTGGGTCGAACACTAGCGGCATCGGGACAGGGGATCTCCCGCCGGACCGTTTTACCCTGTGAGGAAGGGAAGATCTGCCCTTGGCAGCTGACAGAGGAACCGTACCGGGAAGCCACAGGGGTCCTCTCGAGGGGATCCGGGTGCTGGAACTCGGCTCCCTCCTGGCCGGTCCGTTCGCCGGGCGCCTCATGGGCGACCTCGGCGCCGAGGTCATCAAAGTGGAAGCGCCGGACATGCCGGACCCGATGCGGGTCTGGGGCCGCCACCGCTACAAGGGGCGCAGCCTCTGGTGGCCGATCCAGTCGCGCAACAAGAAGTGCATCACCTTGAACCTGCGCACGCCCAGGGGCCAGGAGATCTTGAGGCGGCTCGCGGCGCAGAGCGACATCCTCGTGGAGAACTTCCGGCCCGGCACGCTCGAGAAGTGGAATCTCGGCTGGGAGGACCTCTCCGCGGTGAACCCGCGGCTCGTGATGGTGCGGGTGTCCGGCTTCGGCCAGACCGGCCCCTACCGCGACCGGGCTGGTTTCGGCTCGGTCGGCGAGGCGATGGGCGGGATGCGCTACATCACGGGCTACGAGGACCGCCCGCCGACCCGCATCGGCATCTCGATCGGCGACTCGCTCGCCGCGATGTTCGCGACGATCGGGGCGCTCGCCGCCCTGCAGCACCGCGACCGGACAGGGGAGGGGCAGGTCGTCGATTCCGCGATCACCGAGGCGGTCTTCGCCCTGATGGAGAGCAGCGTCTCGGAGTACGGCCGCGTCGGCGTCGTGCGGGAGCGCACCGGAAACATCCTGCCGAACGTCGCGCCGTCGAACGTCTACCCGACGAAGGACGGCGGGTTCCTCGTGATCGGCGCGAACCAGGACAACGTCTTCCGCCGCCTTGCCACGCTGATGGGCCGCCCTGAACTTGCGCAGGACGACCGGTTCGCGACGCACACCGCGCGTGGCGCGAACCAGGCCGAGCTTGACGAGATCGTCGGCGACTGGACTCGGGGATTCTCCAGGGAGGAGCTCTGGGAGATGCTCAACCAGTCGGGCGTTCCCGCGGGTCCGATCTACTCGATCGCGGACGTGTTCCAAGACCCGCAGTTCCGCGCCCGCGAGATGATCCGCGAGGTGGAGGACCCCGAGGTCGGACCGATCGAGCAGCCCGGCATCGTGCCGAAGCTCAGCCGGACGCCGGGCGACATCCGCTGGTCCGGACCGCCGCACCCCGGTACGCACAACCGCGAGGTGTTCGGGCAGCTTCTTGGCATGGCGGCGGAGGAGATCGCCGCGCTCGCGAAGACGGGGGTGATCTGATGCCAAGCGTCACCGTGGTCGATGTCGCAGCCCGCGACGGCCTGCAGAACGAGAAGACGCACCTCGACACCCAGACGAAGCTCGAGTTGATCGCGCGCCTCGAAGCGGCGGGCGTGAAGAGCTACGAGGCGTCGTCGTTCGTGCACCCCCGCTGGGTCCCGCGGATGGCAGACGCAGAGGCGGTGTTCTCCGGCCTACCTCCGTCGGCGGGCGTAACGCGGTGGGCGCTGCTCGTGAACGACCATGGCTATGCGCGGGCGCGCGCCGCAGGGGCGGACCATGTCCGTCTCGTCGTCGCGGCGACGGAGACGATGAACCAGAAGAACGCGAACCGGTCGCCTGCGGAGACGCTCGAGAGCTACCGCCCGATCGTGCAGGCGGCGAAGGAGGACGGTGTCGCGGTCACGGGGGTGATCGGCGTCTCCTTCGGATGCCCCTTCGAGGGGGCGGTCGATCCCGGGCGCGTGCTGGAGCTCGCGGAGAAGCTCGCGGAGATGGGCGTCGGGGAGATCGACTTCGCCGACACGGTCGGCATGGGCGTGCCGTCGCAGGTCTCCCGCATGGTCGCGTCCGCCGGGGAGCGCATCCCGGGCATGCGGCTCGGGGTGCACCTGCACAACACCCGCGGCACCGGGCTCGCGAACGCCTTCGCAGCGGTCGAGGCCGGGGCCGAGGTCGTAGACGCCTCGCTCGGCGGTGCCGGAGGGTGTCCCTTCGCCCCGCGCGCCACCGGCAACATCGCAACGGAGGATCTCGTCTTCATGCTCGAGGGAATGGGGGTGAGCACCGGCATCGACTTGGAGCGTCTCATCGAGGCTTCCATGTGGTTCTCGAAGGCGCTGGGCCGGGATCTGCCCGGCATGGTGACGAAGGCAGGGGCTTGCTGGACAGGGGCTGCGCCGGTCGCTTGACCCCGCAGGTCCGGGCGCAGGTGCCCGGCCGGGGACGAAGGAGGGAACGCATTGGCGTACAACGTGGCCGTCGACGTCGGTGGGACATTCACGGACGTCCTGGTGTTCGATGAGAAGACAGGTGCGCTCACGCTCGAGAAGGTCCTCTCGACACCCGAGAACCAGTCGATCGGCGTCATCCGCGGCGTCGAGCAGGCCTGCCGCAAACTGCAGATCCCGTTCTCCGAGCTGAAGCTCTTCTTCCATGGCACGACCGTCGTCACGAACCTCCTTCTGGAGAACGCCGGGGCGCGCGTCGGCCTGATCACGAACCGGGGCCATGAGCAGATCCTCTACCTCGCGCGCGCCTGGACGCCGGGGCCCCTTTATGGCTGGATGGGCATGCAGAAGCCGGACCCGCTCGCGGACATCCCCGACACCCGGGGGCTCGGCGGGCGGATCGGGGCGGACGGCAAGGAGACCGTGCCGCTCGACGACGCGGAGGTCCGCCAGGCGATCAAGGAGCTCGTGGAGCAGGGTGTCGCCTCGCTCGCGATCGCATTCCTGAACTCCTACCTGAACCCTGCGCACGAGCGGCGTGCGCGGGACATCGCCCGCGAGATGTACCCCGAGCTGCCGGTCTCGATCTCGTCCGACATGGTGCAGGAGTACGGCGAGTACGAGCGCGCCCTCACGACGGTCGTGAACACCTACGCCCGCCCGCGCGTCATCCGCTACCTCACGGGCCTCGACGAGTCGCTGAAGGAGAAGGGCTTCCGGGGCACCCTCAACATCGTGCGCTCTGACGGCGGCACGATGAGCACCCACGCGGCTGCGGAAAGCCCGGTGCACATCGCGCTCTCGGGTCCCTCGGGCGGCGCGGTCGGAACGGCTTACCTCGCCCGGGTCGTCGGCGTGCCGAACGTCCTCGCGCTCGACATGGGCGGCACCTCCACCGACGTGTCGCTGGTTTTGGGCGGCGAAGCCACCGTGCGCCGCGAGGTGCGCCTGGGCTACTACGAGTTCAAGTCACCGGCCGTCGACGTGCACAGCGTCGGCGCGGGCGGCGGCTCGATCGCCCATGTCTCGATCACCGGCGGCCTGCTCGTCGGGCCGATGAGCGCCGGCGCCATGCCGGGTCCGGCCTCCTACGGCCGCGGCGGCACGCAGGCCACGGTGACGGACGCGAACGTCGTGCTGCACCGGCTGCCGCCGGGCGTGCGCCTGGGCGGCTCCGTGGGCCTCGACGAGGAGGCGGCGCGCAAGGCGGTGCAGGCTGTCGCCGACCAGCTCGGGCTGCCGCTCGTCGAGGCGGCGCAGGGCATCATCGACATCGTCAACGAAAACATGTACGCGGCGCTGCGGGTCGTGAGCGTCGAGCGGGGCTACGACCCGCGCGAGTTCGGCCTTGTAGCGTTCGGCGGCGCGGGCCCGATGCACGCGAACGCGCTCGGCCGGCTGATCCACGCGTCACCGGTGATCATCCCGCCGACGCCGGGCGTGATGAGCGCCTTCGGCTTCCTCTCCTCGAACATCCAGAACGAGTTCGCCGAGACCTACCTGCGGATCGCCGAGGAGACCGAAGGCGCGTCGCTGCAGGGGCGCCTCAAGGGCCTTGAGGTCGAGGCCAACAAGTGGCTCGCAGAGGAGGGCGTCGCGGACGACGCGCGCAACTACGACTACTTCGTCGACTGCCGCTACTACCTGCAGAACATCCAGATCCCCTGCCGCGTCGTGCTCGACGAGGCGACCGGCGATACCTGCACCTTCCTGCGTGAGCGCTTCGAGGCGGAGCACGAACGGCGCTACGGTTTCAGGCTCGACGCGCCCGTCGAGATGGCGAGCCTGCGCGTGATCGCGCGCGGCGAGATCCAGGGCGTGGAACTGCGCGGCGCCGCGGTCGACGAGTCGGCCTCCGCGGAGGCTGCGCGCACCGGTGAGGAGCAGGTCTACTTCAGCGGGGAGTGGCTGGCGACGCCGCTCTACGACCGCAGCCTCCTGCGCCCCGGCGCCCAGATCTCCGGCCCGGCCGTCGTCGTCCAGGAGGACACGACGACCGTCATCGAGCCGGGGTATCGCGGGTCCGTCGACAAGTTGGGCAACATCCTGATCCACGTGGAGGTGGCGTAGATGGCGGCACCGCGGGAGCTCCCCGACTACGTGCACGAGCACAAGATCGACAAGATCACGCTCGACATCATCGAGAACGCGCTCGCGAACATCCGCTTCGAGATGGACCGCGTGCTCGTGACGACCGCCGTGAGCCCCGTGATCCGCGAGCAGGCCGACGAGTTCCCGCTGATCGCGGACCGCAAGGGCCGCATGGTCATCGGCCAGTTCGGCTCTGCGATCGACGTCATCCTGAAGAACTCGCCCTACGAGATCTCGGACCTGCGCGAGGGGGACGTCATCGCGACGAACGACCCGTACATGATGGAGGGCAGCACCTCGCACCTGCCGGACCTCCTGCTCCTGCGCCCGATCTTCCACGGCGGCGAGCTCGTCGGCTACTCGTCGCAGTGGGGCAACCTCATGGACGTCGGCGGCACGACGGCCGGAAGCATCCCCGTCGAGGCGCGCAGCATCTACGAAGAGGGCGTGCGCATGCCTCCCGTGAAGCTCTACAGCGAGGGCAAGCTCAATGAGGAAGTCCTCTACATGTTCTGCCACAACACCCGCATGCCGAAGCAGGTGGAGGCAGACGTCAAGGCGATCGCCGCCGGCACGGCCGTCGGGGCCGCCCGCGTCAAGGAGCTGTGCGACCGCTTCGGCCGGGAGACCTACCTCGAGGCCTGCGACGCGCTCCTCGACCGGACGCGCTCCGGGGTCATCGAGCTGATCCGTCGCTACCTGCCGGACGGCCAGCGCTTCACGTTCGAGGACTTCACGGACGACGACGGGCTCGGGAACGGCCCGATCAAGCTGCGCCTCACGATGTGGCGCGACGGCGACAGCCTGAACTTCGACTGGACGGGAACGGAGGAGCAGGTCCCGGGACCTGTGAACTTCTACCTGAACCCGGAGATGTTCAAGATGTTCGCGGGCGTGTTCCTGATCATGGCGTTCGCGCCGACGCTCGTGTTCAACGACGGGTACTACGACGTGATCAGCGTGCACCTGCCGGAGGGGTCCGTGCTGCGGCCGCGTTTCCCGGCGCCGCTCTCGAACCGCCTCGTGATCATGGCGCGCCACTTCGACGTCCTGCAGGCGCTCTTCTCGAAGGCGATCGACGGGTTCTCCGTCTCGGGCAGCTACGGTACCAGCCCGAACTTCGTGTACGCGGGCACGGACCAGGAGGGCCGGAGCTTCCAGACGATGGAGATCCTCTACGGCGGCATACCGGCGCGCCCGGGCGGCGACGGGCTCGACGGCCACTCCTGGTGGCCCGAGTTCTTCGCGGTGCCGACGGAGTACCTCGAGAAGTACTACCCCCTGCGCGTCGAGAGCTACGCCGCGAGGCCCGACTCCTGCGGCGCAGGCAAGTGGCGCGGCGGCTGCGGCATCAGCAAGACCTACACGTTCCTCGCGGACGGCCACATTACGTACCAGGACGACCGCGCCTACACGTACCCCTACGGTGTCGACGGCGGCCGCCACGGCGAGTCGTCGCGCAAGTTCCTCGTGCGCAAGGGCACCGAAGAGCGCATCCCGCTGCTCTCGAAGGTGCAGAACGTGCCCGTCTACGTGGGGGACCAGCTGATCTTCGAGACGGCCGGCGGCGGCGGCCTCGGCGATCCGATGGAGCGCGACCCCGGGAAAGTGGAGGCGGACGTCCGGCGCGGCCTCGTGAGCGCGGAGAAGGCGCTCGCGGAGTACGGCGTCGTACTGGAAGCGGCGGGCTCCGTGGACGCGGCCGGGACTGAGAAGGAGCGCGCCCGGCGCCTCAGCGCCCGCACGGGGCCGCTCGACCAGTTCGACTACGGCCCCCTGCCGCCGATCGACGAGCTGCGGGAGACGATCGCGCGTACACGCCGCGAGTTCAACGAGTGGCTCTCCGAGCAGTAGCACTGTAGAGCCGGCGCGCACCGGGTGGCAGGCGCCACCCGGTGCGCGGCTTGGGAAGGAGGATCAGGCCATGCGTCCTGAGGAGATCCTGCGCAGCTACGAGCAGAAGGGCTTCGCCCGCAGCGTCGGGTTCGGCGCGCGGCCCGCCGTCGTTGTCATCGACATGATCCTGGCGTTCACCGATCCGGAGTCGCCGCTCGGCAGCAACCTCGATGCCGAGGTGGCGGCGATCGGGGAGGTCCTGACTGCGGCGCGCGCGCGCGGCGTACCCATCCACTACACCACGGTCTCGTACTCGGACCCGGACTTTCGCGACGGTGGCCGCTTCGTCGAGAAGGTGCCGTCCATGCGCATGTTGCGCGACGGCACGCCGTGGGTCGAGGTCGACGAGCGCCTCGCCCTGCGGAGCGGAGAGCGGCTCCTGGTGAAGAAGTACGCGTCCGCTTTCTTCGGCACCCCGCTGGACGCGGAGCTGAAGCAGCTCGGCGTCGACACCCTGGTCGTCACCGGCTGCACCACGAGCGGCTGCGTGCGCGCGACCGTCGTCGACGGCCTGCAGCTCGGCTACCGCGTGATCGTGCCACGGGAGGCGGTCGGGGACAGAAGCCGCGAGGCGCACGAGCAGAACCTCGTCGACATCCAGGGGAAGTACGGCGACGTCGTGGCGCTGAAGGACGTTCTGGAGCGGCTCGCCGGCGGCTAGGGAGCCGGGAGAGGAGGGTCTTCGTGGGCCAGACCATCGCCGAGAAGATCATCGAGCGGCACGCGGCTGCGGGCAGGATCTCGCCGGGGCAGATCGTCGAGGCGCGTCCGGACCGCATCCTGCTGAACGACGTGAGCGGTCCGCTCGCCTTCCAGGAGTTCGAGCGCATGGGGGCGACCCGCGTCAGTGACCCGGAGCAGGTCGTGCTCGTACAGGACCACTTCGCGCCCGCACCCTCCCTCGGCGGGGCGACGGCGCTGCAGGCCGTGCGCCGCTTCCGCGACAGCCAGGGCATCGAGCACTTCTTCGACGTCGGCCAGGGCGGCATCGAGCATACGCTCCTGCCGCAGCAGGGCCTCGTGCGGCCTGGCGACCTGATCATCGGGGGGGACTCCCACACCTGCACCTACGGCGCCTTCGACGCCTTCGGCACCGGGATGGGCTCGACGGACATCGCGGCGGCGCTGGCGCTCGGGGAGATCTGGCTGCGGGTGCCGGAGACGCAGCGCTTCATCTTCCGGGGGAGCCGCCGCCCCTTCGTCACCGGCAAGGACGTGATCCTGCGCGTGCTGCGGGAGATCGGGGTGGACGGCGCCAACTACCAGGCGATGGAGTTCTACGGGCTCGGGGCGTTCTCGATGGACGAGCGGATGGCCATCTGCAACATGGTCGTGGAGGGGGGCGCGAAGGCGGGCTTCGTCGCGCCGGACGAGGTGACGCGGAGCTGGGCGTCAGGGCTCTTCAAAGACGCGTTCACTCTAGTGGCCGCGGACGAGGATGCCCAGTATCTGGCGACCCGCCGCTTCGACCTCGAAGCGTTCGGCCCCCAGGTGGCGAGGCCGGGTTCCCCCGGAGACGTCTCGGATCTCGCGGACGTCGCGGGGCGGCGGGTAGACCAGGTGTACATCGGCAACTGCGCCAACGGGACCCTGACGGACCTTCGTCAGGCGGCGGAGGTGCTGCGCGGACGCCGCGTCGCGCGGCGGACGCGGTTGATCGTCGTGCCCGCCACCCAGGAGATCTACCGGGCGGCGCTACAGCAGGGCATCATCGACGACCTGCTCGCGGCGGGCGCCGCGGTGTCGACGCCGAGCTGCGGGGCGTGCTTCGGCGGACACATGGGACTCCTCGCGGAGGGCGAGGTGGCGATCACGACGACCAACCGGAACTTCCGGGGCCGCATGGGCCACCCGGATGCCGGGATCTACCTTGCAAGCGCGTACGTCGCGGCGGCGTCCGCCGTCGCCGGCGCGGTGTGCGACCCCGCGGACGTCCTGGGGGAGGGGAAGCGATGACCGGCGCGGGAACGGGGCGCATCCGGGGGAAGGCGCTCCTCGTGGGG
>JAJYTV010000380.1 GCA_021792885.1 Bacillota bacterium | reverse complement strand
TCGACCGTCCCCGGCAATTCCCGGAGGAGCGCGGCGTCGTACTCGCGCCCGACGAACGCGGGGTCGAGCTTGCGCGGATCGACCGTCACCAGGAGGGCGCGGTAGCCCTGCGCGACGAAGGTCTTCGCGAGATCGCGCGTGTCCTCTCCCCAGAGCGGGAAGACCGCGTCGAGGCCGACGCGCCGCAGGTGCTCTTCGCGGTACGCGCGCACGTCCTCGAGGAAGAGGTCGCCGAAGGCATAGCGATGGACGCCTTGTGCCCGAAGGCGCTGCACTGCGTCTCCCATGCGCTGCTCGTAGATCTCGTTCGGGCACTGCGGCGGGATGCGCACCTCCACGAGCGGCAACCCCGCGGCGCGCGCCTGCGCCTGCAGGAGCTCGCGCCGCACGCCGTGCATGCTGATCCGCTCATGGCCTTCGGTCACCGTCGTCAGGAGGCAGTGCACCGTCTCCCCTTGGCGCCGCAGGGCGGCGAGCGCGAGGGCGCTGTCCTTCCCGCCGCTCCAGGAGAGGGCGACGGGCGATCGCTGCGTCATGGCGATGCCTCCTCCCTAACTGTTCGCGAGGATGCCGGCGAACGCGTTCGCGAGCTTCTCGACCCGCCGCAGGAGCGAGCGCAGCCAGCGCAGCCGGCTTTCCGGGCGCACGAGATCCTGGCCCTCGCGCGTGCGCATCAAGGCGGCGAAGGCGAGGCTGTGGGCGCGCTTGCCCTCGCCGTAGGCCGCGCGCATCGCGCGGATCGTCTGCTCCGCCGCCTTCGGCTGCTCCAGCACCTCGTGCACCGCGCTCGGCAGGAGCGACACGGCGTGGCCGAGCGCCGCGAGGACTTCCCGGTAGTGGGGCTCATCGTACGGCTGCAGGCCGATGCCCGCCGCCTCAAGCGCCTCGTCCTCGGAGACCATGTCCTCGAACTGGTCCAGGAGGTCGTCGATCGCGTTGCCGAGGTAGTTGATGTCCTGGCCGGAGAGCGGTGTAACGAGCGCCTCCCGCAGCGCGCGCTGCAGGTCCGACTGGATCTCGTCGGCGCGTTCCTCGCAGGCGGCGATCTCCTGCGCGAGCGCGGTGCTTGGCGCTTCGAGGTAGGCGAGCAGGGCGGCCCCCGCCTGGGCCGCACACGCCGCCTGCGCGAGGAGCAGGTCCGTGAACTGCGCGTCGCGCGGCCGAAGGATCTCCGAGACCTCGCGCGCTGCCCGCTTCAGGCGATCCGAAAGAGCCATAGGCACACCCCTCCCACGAGGAACGCCGAAACCGGAGTGAGCACCCACGCCGCCGCCATCCGCCGCACGACTCCCCACCCGACATGGCGGGGGTTCTCCGCGGAACCGACGCCGAGCAGGCTCGCGTCGACCGTCTGGCTGGTCGAGACGGGGATGCCCGTCAGGGCTGCGAGCACGACGGAGACGCCCGTCGCCATCTGCGTGTAGAGCGCCTCGGGCGGCCGCAGCCGCAGGATCTGGCTGCCGACCGTCCGCGCGATGCGCCAGGACCCGACGACGCTGCCGGCGGCGAAGCTCAGGACCGAGAGCAGGATCGCATCCTCCCAGCGAAGGCCGCGGAAGTGCAGGAGGCCGATCGCCTTCTCGAGGTCGTTGCCGCCGTAGGCGACGCCCTCGAGGGCAGCCGTCAGGAAGAGCAGCAGGCTGACCGCGAGGCCGCGGCGCAGCCGGCGCAAAAGCGCCATGCCCGACCGGGCGGCAAGCAGCCCGAGGAGGCCGCCCAGCGCGACCGTAAGGATGAAGCCGACGAGGGCGCGCACCGCGCCCGACCAGACGACCGGCAGCCCTGCCGCGGCGCCGGCGCCGGCCATCGCTCCGATCAGGGCGAGGGACATCGAGGTCGGCACGCGCTGCCACCAGCTCACGAGCACGACGGCGAGCGAGGCGATGAGGGCGGGCTCGAAGACGTGCGCGAGCGTCTGGGGCAGGACGATCCGCCGGGTGATCGTGTCCGCCACGTGCGTGCCGAGCAGAAGAGGCCCCGCCGAGATGATCACGGCGAGCCAGAGCCAGAGCAGGACCGGGCGGAGGCGCGTCGGCAGGAGCGTTGCGAGCAGGTTCCCTCCGTCGTTGAAGCCCGCAAGCAGATTGAAGCAGAGCACGAGGAGGATCCCCGCCAACCGCTCGCCTCCCCCGCCGCGTCCTAGCGCCCAGTGTAGCCGCAAGCGGCGGGCCTGCAAAGCGGGCCCGGCGGTGTCACCGCGGCGCGCGCGGGGTGTTCTCGATGCGGGAGGGGACGCGATGAAGCTGCGCGCCGCGGCCGCTGCCGCTGCGATCTGTGCGCTGGCCACCCTCGGGGGCCACCCCGTGCACCCTGCGGGGCGAAGGCCCTTTGCGGACCCCGCGGTCGGCAGGCTCCTGCCGGGTGTATGGGCGGTTGCTTCCGTCGAGATCGCGAGCGATAGCCCCGCGGCGATCGATTGGTTTCCGCACGACGAGGCCCAGGCCGCAGGGCGGCTCGTGGCCGCGCTCTCCACAACGCGCCCTGCCGCAGGACGGCTTTCGGAGTCGCACGTCGTCTTCTACTACAACACGAACCCGTCGACGCTCTACGTCCAGATGCAGGGCGGCGTGCTCATGGTGGCGCCGGACTGCGCCATGCGGCAGGCGGGCCCCTCCGGGCCGAACGGGACGCCTTACGGCCTGCGCTGCCTGC
>JAJYTV010000379.1 GCA_021792885.1 Bacillota bacterium | reverse complement strand
GCTACGGCGCACGTTTGAGGCGAAGATCGCACCGGTGCCGGAGGACACGACGCCGCTCAGCGGCGACTGGGTGCAGACGGCCGTGCGGGTTCTGGTGGGCGAAGACAGCTACGAGATCCGCCAGTACATGCGCCCGACGGACGTCGCCGAGGTGGTGCGGATCTTCTCTGCGGAGGACGAGGCGGAAGCCTCCGCGGAGGACGACGCCCCCTTTGGCGACGACGGGCCGCTGCTCGGGGACGACGGGCCGCTGCTCGGGGACGAAGGACCTCTCCTGGGGGACGAGGGACCTCTCCTCGGCGATGATGGACCTCTTCTCGGGGACGAGGGCCCCCTCCTGAGCGAGGCGGACTTGCCGGAGGCGGCGCGCGAGGACCCGGCTCCGGCGCCGAAGCCGAAGCCGAAGGCGAAGGCGCCGGCCGCGCCCTCCGCCCCGCCGCCGCCGCCCGTGCCGTTCGAGGTGCAGCAGTGGCCGCCCGTCTCGGACTCCCGCCCCGGGCCCGCGGCGCCCGCGCCGCTCGACCTCCTCTACGACGTGCCGCTGACGGTGCGCGCGGAGCTCGGGCGCACAAGGCGCAAGGTGGAGGACATCATCCGCTTCGGGCCGGGCACCGTGGTGGACCTCGACCGGATGGTCGGCGACATGGTCGACATCTTCGCGAACGGCCAGTGGGTCGCCCGCGGGGAGGTCGTCGTCGTCGAGGACAACTTCGGCGTGCGCATCACGGAGATCGGCTCCGCCCAGGAGCGGGCCCTCAAACTTCGCTTGCGGGAAGGGAGCTAGAGCGTGGGCTCTTCGGTGCCTGGAGTGTCCTGGGGTGCCTGGTTCGTCGCGATCCTCTTCCTGCTCGCCCTGGCGCTTGCCGCCTACTACCTCGTGCGTCTCGTGCGCCAGGGGCAGGGCCGCCTCGGGGCGCCGGCGGGCATGCGGGTGATCGGCCGCCTGCCGCTCGCGATGAACCAGTCGCTCGTGCTCGTCTCTGTGGGGGGGCAGATCCTGCTGCTCGGGGTCGGCCAGCGCGTCGAGCTCCTGGAGCGGATCGAGGACCCCGCGGCGATCGCGGAGCTCTCGCAGCTCTCGGAGGTGCAGGATGCGGGGCCGCTCGGCCTCGGGCGCCTCGGCGAGGCGGACTTCCGCAGCCTGCTCGAGGAGAGCCTGCGCCGCGTGCGCAGCACGAGGCGCCTTCTGCGGGGGGGGCGCGACGACGGCGATGCGTAGGCTCTACGCCCTCGCCCCGCTGCTCCTCGCGCTCCTTGTGGTGCCCCAGCGGGCGCTCGCCGCCGCGCCGCTCCCGAGCGGCCCAAGCGTGTCCCACGCGCTGCAGTCGAACCCGCAGATCACGCTCTTGGCGCTCCTCTCGCTGCTCGCGATCTTGCCGGGCGTCGTCCTCCTGATGAGCTCCTTCACCCGCATCGTCGTCGTGCTCTCGCTCCTGCGCACGGCGCTCGGCCTGAACCAGGTGCCTCCGAACCAGGTGCTCATCGGCCTCGCGCTCTTCCTTACCTTCTTCACCATGGCGCCGACCCTCTCGCGCGTCGAGACGACGGCGCTGCAGCCCTACCTCGCGGGGCGGATCAACCTGAGTCAGGCCGCGACGCGCGCCCAGGTGCCGGTGAAGGCGTTCCTCGCCCGCGGCACGCGCCAGCAGGACCTCGCCATCTTCCTCGACGTGGAGCACGCGCCGCCGCCGAAGTCGGTGCAGGACGTCCCGCTGAGCGCGCTCGTGCCGGCCTACACGATCAGCCAGCTGACCCTCGCCTTCGAGATGGGCGTGCTGCTCTTCGTCCCCTTCGTCATCATCGACTTCATCGTCGCCTCCGTGCTGATGGCCCTCGGCATGATGATGGTCCCGCCGACCCTGATCTCGCTGCCGCTGAAGCTGTTGCTCTTCGTGCTGATGGACGGGTGGGGCCTCGTCGTCCAGACGCTCCTGACGAGCCGCTAGGAGGAGGGACGGGATGGGCATCGACTCCGCGATCCAGGTCGCGCAGAACGGCCTTTTGACGGCGCTTTTGGTCTCGGCGCCGGTCCTCGGCCTCGTGCTGTTCGTCGGCCTCGTGATCAGCCTCGTGCAGGCCGTCACCGGCCTGCAGGAGCAGACGCTCTCCTTCGTGCCGAAGATCCTGGCCGTCGGGGTGGTGCTGCTGATCCTCGGCCCCTGGATGCTCCTCCAGCTGGTCGGGTTCGCGGCCCAGCTCTACGCGCACATCGGCGTGATCGTCGGCCCATGAGCGAACTCCTCTCTACGCCCTACATCGTCTGGGGACCGGTGCTTTTGGTCTTCGCCCGCGTCGTGTCCCTCTTCGGCACGGCGCCCGTGACCGGCTCGCCCGTGCTGCCCCCGACGGTGCGCATCCTCCTCGGGCTGCTCGTCGGCTGGTTCACGCTCTCGACCAATATCCAGGCGACCCCGCCGCCGGAGGCGGTGCTGCCGCTCGCGGTCCTCGCCCAGGTGCTGATCGGCGCCGGCATCGGCCTCCTCTCCACGCTGATCTTCAACCTCTTCCACACCGCGGGCGCGATCCTCGACGCGGAGCTCGGGTTCACGGTGGCGCAGATCTTCAACCCCTTCAGCGCCGCCGGCAGCGAGACGCTGATCGCGAACTGGTTCGACTCCTTCGGCACCTACTTCTTCCTCTCGGTCGGTGGCGTCGAGCTCCTGGTGTTCG
>JAJYTV010000378.1 GCA_021792885.1 Bacillota bacterium | reverse complement strand
ATTTCTGCACGAGGTTCATGATCGTCTTCGTCATCGCGGTGCGGGTCGGCGTCGAGTACATGGGGTTCGTCCCGGCGTTGCCGATCAGCGGCCACACGCGCAGCTTCTTCTGGTGCGAGAAGGTGACGACGTGCCGATCGGTGTTGTCGGCCGTCAGGCTGCCAGACGCGTCGATCCGGTACCAGTACGGGCTGACGATCTGCATCTGCGACGCGTGCGCCTGCAAAGACGGCCACGAGCCGGGATCGCTGCCGCCGCCGTTCTCGTAGAACCCCATCACCATGGGGCGCCAGAATAGGCGCCACGTCGGCTGCGGCAGTCCGTAGGCGGCGGTCTGTGGACGGGATCCGCGCACGGAAACCACGATCACGATGAGCAGCAGCAGTGCCGCGCCGCCGAGGATCTGGTAGCGCCAGCGTTCAAAGAATGCGCGCATGGAGAGCCTCCTCGTGGTTAGGCTCCTCCCGCCCGCACGGTTTCATGCCTCGCCGGTCGGTCCCTTGTCCTGCTGCGAGAGGACTTCGTAGAGCTCCTTCGCACCCTGCGCCGAGACGTGCTCCGGTGCAGCGAGCACCTTCACCCGCGTGATCTTCCCGCCGAGGTCGATCTCCAGTTCGTCGCCGATGCGCACTTCGGTGGACGGCTTCGCAGGCTTGCCTCCGACGCGCACGCGGCCAGCCTCCGCCGCATCGTGCGCGAGCGTGCGCCGCTTGACGAGCCGGGAGAGCTTCAGCCACTTGTCCAGCCGCATCGCTTGCCTCCAGGCACGCAAAGGGGGCCGGGAAGTCCCGGCCCCCTTTGCGTTTCGATTACTTTGCGACGGAGTCCTTGAGCTGCTTACCCGCCTTGAAGGCCGGAACCCGGCTGGCCGGGATGCTGATCTCCTTCTTCGTCTGCGGGTTCAGGCCCTTACGCGCAGCGCGCGAACGAACCTCGAAGGTACCGAAACCAACCAAAGAAACCTTGTCCCCGCCCTTGAGAGCCTCTTCGACCGAGTCCACGAAAGCGGTGACTGCCTTCTCCGCGTCCTTCTTGCTGAGGCCCGCGCGGTCGGCTACCTTCGCGACCAGTTCGGTCTTGTTCGTAGGTACCCCTCCCTCTGCCGATTGTCGACGCCTAGGATTCGGCAAGGCACCCAGCTTTCCTGCTGCGTTTGGCCCTGTCAGGCCATTTTTGCCTTATTCCAGGCAGTCTGGACGTCGATTCGCGTCGCTTCCGAGAGTTTCCTGCCGAGAATCGCCTCTGCGCCGGCGCAAGTGCTGCGGATCCGTTGAAATTCCGCGCGCACGGCGGCTTCAAGGTCTTCGCCGCGCGCGATCCTCTCCACGAGGTCGGCCCCGAGCCCGCCTTCCGCGATGTCGGTCACGCCGATGCGGAGCAGCCGATTCACCGCCTTCTGCAGTGCAGCCAGCGAGGAGAGGGAACGCGGGATGCCGGAGAGGGCGCTATCGCGCCGAAGGCCCTCCGCAGCCTTCAGTTCCTTCCAACGCGGCAGGAACTCCTCCGCACTCGCATAGTGCTCGTCGCCGAACACGTGCGGATGCCTGCGCCGCAGCTTGCGGCGCAGCGCCTCCGCGATCACACCGGCGTCGTACATGCCCTCCTCCTGGCCGAGCTCGGCGTGGAACAGCACCTGCAGGAACAAGTCTCCCAGTTCTTCCACCGATTCATGCACATTTCCATCCTGCAGCGCGTCGTACGCCTCCGCCGCTTCCTCGAGCAGGTACGGGAGCAGCGAGCGGTGCGTCTGCTGGCGGTCCCAGGGGCACCCATCCGGGGCGCGCAGGCGGGCCATTACGGCCTGCGCGCCGACGAAGCGCAGCGCCGCCGCGCCGCCAAGCGGGGGAACGTAGAGGAAGCCGCGCGAGGACCTGCGGCGCGAGAGTTCGAGGACATCTCCCTCCGCCCGCTCCTCGCCTTCCCAGAGGACGCCCGGGGCCGCCTCCTCGAGGGGAGACGGCAGCTCGTCCTCCGTCGGGCCGTAGAGCAGGACGCCCTGCGCCGCGGGCCACGGGCGACGGTCCCCGGCCCACCGGCTCACGGTGTCGGACGCAAGCCCGAGCGTCAGCGTCAGCGGAGCTCCCCACGCGACGCTCGCCCCCTCCTGCAGGGCGCGTCCGAGCCAGGGATCCGAGGCTTCCGGGCCGCCGAACAGCAGCAGCACGGCGTTCTGTTCACCCGATGGCGGATATCCCTCGCGCGCCATGCGCAGCCCAGGGAGCGCTTGCAACACGCCTGGCGCGCAGTAGATCCGTTCGCCGGCCTTGAGATCCTTCGGCACGCCGCCTGCGCCGATGCCGATCACCCGCAATCGGTCGACCTCCTACCTCCGCAAGAGTCCAAGCCACTCCAGCCCGCGCCGCAGCCGCGGACCGACGACCGGGATGTCTTCCAGGTCCGAACCCCGCAACCCTCCCGTGACGAGGAGCCCGGCACAGTACGCCACGAGGCCGACGAACACGGCGAGCAGGGCTCGCAGGTGCGAGCTGCCGACGGGCAGGGCGAAGAGGACGATGGCCATCAGCAGCGTCGCCGCGAGCGGCCGGCCGAGTTGTTCTGCAAGGTGCAGGACGCGCCCGAGCTTGTGCAGGTCCCAGACGTTCAGGCTCGCCCAGACGAGGTAGGCGCTCACGGTCGCGAGGCCTGCGCCGGCGACGCCCACCTGCCCGACCAAGA
>JAJYTV010000377.1 GCA_021792885.1 Bacillota bacterium | reverse complement strand
CCTCCACGTCGTGGAAGCGGCCGAAGCCCTCGATCCGCCAGCCGCGCAAGATCATCCGGCCTCACCGTCCTCCCACAGGAGGCGCAGGCAGGCGTCCTCCGCAGCGCGCAGGAGCTCCTGCGCGTCGGGGGCGGTCAGGGGACCTGCCTGGACCTCCACCCGGCGCAGTTCGCGCGCCTGCTCCGCGAGGAAGTCCGCGAGCTCCTGCGGGGATTCGAGGATGCGGCGCGATTCCTCGAGGAGCTCCGAGAGGAGGTCTCCCCGCCCGGCGATCTCCTCGCGCCGCAGGGGCGGACGGGTCTGCACCTCGACCTCGTCCCACCAGAGGAAGGGGGAGAGCCCCTGCGCCGTACCGCGCAGCTCCGCGAGGACCTCTTCCGACCGCTCCGCGAGTTCGCGGTGGCCGGGGAACTCGCCGACGAGGCGCAGGCGAGCGACGAGGCCGCGCCCATCCTGCGTCGCGTGGAGTTCCTGTGCCGCGCCGTCGATCTTCCCGAGTGCCGCGTGCAGGTCTGCAAGGTCCGAGAGGTCCACGGTCACGGAGGCGAAGCGTACGAGGTCGAGAGGGACGAACTCGGGCGGCGACACGAGGCCGAGCGCGCTGTCGCAGCGCAGGACGTAGGCGCCCTTCGGCCCGGCGTCCCCCGCTGCCGGGCTGCGCCCCTGCAGGACGCCGGAGTAGGCAGCCCACGGGCCGCCCTCGAGCACGAGGCGTGCCTGGTGGACATGGCCGAGCGCCCAGTAGTGGAGGCCCGCGTCGCGCAGGTCGTCGGGGGAGCAGGGTGCGTAGGGCGAGTGCGCCGCGTCGCCCACGTTGCAGTGCAAAACACCGAACTGCATCCCCTCGCCGTGCGCGCGGAACAGGCGCGCGAGGTTCTCCCGCTCCTCGCGCTGCTGGAAGGAGACGCCGTGCACCGTCGCGATCGTTTCCCCGCCGCGCACGACGGGGCGGCTCGTCACGCCGCCCGGGGGGAAGACGTGCACGCCCTGCGGCCACGCCCCGATCGCCGTCCACCCGTCCAAGGGATCGTGGTTGCCGTGCACGATGAAGGTCTCGCAGCCCGCCTCGGCGAGGCGCGCGAGGCCGGAGAGCAGCCTGCGCTGCGCGCGGATGCCGCGTGAGGGGCCGTCGTAGAGGTCGCCCGCGAGCAGCAGCATCGCGGCCTTCTCCGAGAGCGCGAGCTCGACCAGCCGGTCGAAGGCGGCGAGCGACGCTTCACGCAAGGCCTGGGCCACCTGCGGCGCCGCGTCGCCGAGCCCGCTGAAGGGCGTGTCCAGGTGCAGGTCCGCCGCGTGCACGACCGTAAAGCGCAAGTCCATCCTCCTGAGCGGTTCCTGCTCGTCCTGCATGGAATTCCAGGAAGGAGCGAAACCTCCTGTCGCGACTGGGCCGCACCGCTTGCGCTATGCCCGTCATAGCAGTATATATTGCATTGTATTCTTGCAGGGCGACGCCCTGAAGGGAGAGATCGCGTGGACGGGAAGCTGCACATTGTCGGCATCGCGGGGAGCCTGCGCAAGGCGTCCTTCAACCGGATGCTGCTGCAGGCCGCAGGTGAGCTGATGCCGCCCGATGCGGAACTCGAGATCCTGGAGATCGGGAACCTTCCGTACTACAACCAGGATGTCGACGAGGCGGGCGCACCGTCTGTCGTGCAGGAGTTCCGCGCCAAGGTGCAGGCCGCCGACGCACTGCTCTTCGCCGTGCCGGAGTACAACTACTCGCTGCCTGGCGTGCTGAAGAACGCGATCGACTGGGCGAGCCGCCCCGTCGCGACGTCGGGCCTCAAGGGGAAGCCGACGGCGGTGATGGGCGCCTCCGGCGGCGCCTTCGGCACCGTGCGCGCCCAGCTGCACTTCCGCCACGTCGCGGTGTTTTGCGACATGCACATGGTGAACAAGCCCGAGATCATGGTACGCGAGCCCGGCAAGAAGTTCACGCCGGACGGGCGCCTGCACGACGAGGAGACGCGGGAGCTCTTGCACCAGCTCGTCTTCGCCCTCGTGGACTGGGCGCGCATCCTCCATCACGGGCGCGCCGCGGTGCAGTCCTAGAGCCGCCGCAAGAGAACGCGCGCCGTCCCGAGTCCGAGCAGGGTGGCGAGGACCCCCGCGAGGGGCTCGCCCACCCCGATCGCCGCGGCGGAGACGAGAAACCCGGCGCGCCCAAGCGCCGCGACCTGCCCCATCATCGTGCCGAAGGTCGTGAAGCCGCCCAGAAGGCCGGTCGTCGCGGCGAGGCGCATGCGCGGGGAGGTGTGCGCGCGCTGGAAGAACATCTCCATGAGCAGGCCGATCGCGTAAGCCCCCACGAGGTTCACTGCCAGGATGTCGAGCGCCGCACCCGGAAGGTGCGGCGCAGCCTGTTCCGCGAGGTATCGCAGGAGGCTGCCCAGAACGCCTCCGATCCCGACGGACAGGCTGTCTTTCAGCGCGCTCATGCGGCGAACACCCCGAGCAGCGTAAGACCCGCGCCGCCGACAATGTGCAGGCCGAGGTTGTAGAGTGCCTTGCCCCGCTCTCCCTCCCGCAGCAGGGCGAGCGTCTCGTAGGTGAAGGTGGAGAAGGTCGTGTAGGCGCCGAGGAACCCGGTGAGCAGCACGGCGGAGAGAACATGCGGCAGGCGAAGGCCGATGTTGCCGGCGAGAAGGCCGGTCAGGAAGGCGCCAATCCAGTTGGTGACGAGAG
>JAJYTV010000011.1 GCA_021792885.1 Bacillota bacterium | reverse complement strand
GATCTAGCGTCGGTTGAACTGCGCAGGATGCAGCGCCTGCCCTTTCGGGTGGCCTACGCGCCGAGAGGCCCGCTCTGGGTCGACACGGAACACCTCCTCTTGTTCGCCTCGCACCTCTCCTCGGCGCTCAAGCGGGAAGGGGTGCTCTACCTCAAGGTGAACCCGTCGGGCGATCCCGTGCGCGCCGCGGCGCTGCAGCAGGCGGGCTTTGCCCCTGTGCCGCGGCCGGATCTCACGTTCGGCGGCATCCTGCCACACCTCACCGCTCGCCTTCCCCTCGCGACAGTCCGGGAAGTATACCGGGCCATGGAGCCCGAGGCGCGGCGGCGCGTGCGCCAGGCGGAGCGCCGGGGCATCCTGGTCGAGTCGGCAAGCAGCGCCGAGCAGATGGCGGAATTCTATCCCTGGCTCCTCAGGACCGCGCAGCGGCAAGGATTCGGTCTTCCGCCCGAAGGCGCGCTGCGCGCAATGGCAGGGGCGTGGCTGCGCAGGCGAGAAGGGATGCTCTTCCTCGCGCGTCACGAAGGCGCGCCGATCGGCGGAGCGCTCTGCAGCTTCTTCGGCGACGAAGGCTGCGGGCACTTCCTCGCGGACGACCCTGCGCAGCGCTCCCTCTCGGCCGTCTACGCGCTCTACGCTGCGGGCATCGAGGAGGCCGCGCGGCGCGGATGCCGCTTCTTCGACCTCGGAGGGATCCGCGCGGCCGATGACGCGGACGGCCTCTTCCGCTTCAAGCGCCAGTTCGGCGCCTCGGCGCATAGGCACCTCGGCGAGTGGAACCTTCCGCTGTCATCCCTCTGGTATCGCGTGCTGACACGCGTTTCCCACGGCGCCCTGCCCCGCCATATCTAGGCGCCGTTCGGCAGAAGGACACGAAGAAGCGTCCCGTTCCCGCACGGGAACGGGACGCATCGTGGGCGAGGCCTACTGCGTTGTCGACTGGCCGTTCATTGCGATGGCTTCCAGCACCGCTACACGGGCTAGGAGCACGGCCATCTGCGCCCGGGTCAGGGTCTGGTTCGCGAGGATCTGGCCGTCGCTCCCCTGGAGGAGTCCCAGCTGGATGGCGAGCGCGATCGCTCCTCGCGCCCAGTTCGGTACGGGGCCGGACAGCGAGAGAGGCGATGTGCTCTCACTCTGCGCCGTCTGGCCGAGGCCGAGGGAGTTGATCAGCAGGACGACCGCCTGCGCGCGGGTGAGCGGCGCATTGGCGCTCGTGAGGCCGCCGACTCCCTGCACGATGCCCCGGCTCAGGGCTGCGCGGATCGCCTGCAGAGCGAACGCGGGAGCGGTCGCCGCAAGCTGGGCGTTGGCGGTCGACCCGCTCTGGGACGTCCCGCTGGACGCCTGCCAGTTCTGTAGCCGGTCGAGCATGGTCAGCAGTTCCGCGCCGGTGACCATGGCGTTCGGCGAGAATGTGGTCTTCGTCGTGCCGCGAATGACCCCCGCCTGCGCGAGGGCGTCGACGGAAGGCGCCGCCCAGCCCGCCCCGCCCATGTCCTGGAACGGGGTGGAGATGGTGATGGTGCCGTTCCCGGCACCATAGACCGACTGGTACACCGCTTCCGCGACCGATATGCCCTTGGCGTTCGGCTTGAACGTCCCGATCACAACGTGGACGGCTTCGGCGAGTGCGGTGCCTTTCTGCCCGCTGCTGAACGCGGCGTAGACAGCCTGCTCGACCGACTGGCCGAAGGCCCCGCCCTGCCCGTTCTGCACGGGCCGGCCGGTCGCGTGTCCATGGCCGAAGCCGTGTGCTGCGGCCTGCGCCCCCGCCGCCGAGGGCCCTGCAGCCGCGGCCACGCCGCTGAAGGCGGGCAGGATGAGGCCAAGGCACAGGCTGAGCGGAAGGATCCATTTGCGCACCGAAATACCCCCCTTGCTTCGTGCATGCAGAGTGGCCGGATACTCGTCCCGATGGGCATCCATCAAAATTCCCGGCGAGGAATCCCTGCCATGCCGGCAAGGGTCCATGGCCCGCTCGGCAGCCCGGCTGTCATGTTGCGCAGCGCGCAGCAGACCCGTGGCTTTGCGTCCCCGGCTTTCGCCGGGTTTGCCTTTGACGCCGACCATCAGAAGAGCAGAGGGCCTGTCCCTCCCTTCCCCCCTTTGCGGGTGATGCAGGCAATATGCCCGTAGAATACTTCGCATACGGCATCCTTTTTGTGACTTTATCTTCCGGTTCAGCCGAGCACTGCGTCCCGCACGTGCTGCAATTTCGCAAGATCCTTCTCATAGGCGATGACGACGCCGTCGGCGTAGGCCCAGGCCACCCGCGCGGCCTTGATGAGCCTCTCCTCCGGTACGCCGAGCCCGTAGAGCTCGATCAGGAACGGGCGCGTGAGGAGATCGCGGAAGCCCTGGGCAAGCGTCTCGATCCAGTAGGTCGTGCTGTACGAGAGGTCATAGATGGGGACGACGAACGTGTCGACGGAATCGCCGAGCCGGCCCGGGTCTACGCCGAAACGGCGTGGCAGGTGTCCAGGGTAGGGATCGGGGTAGAGGGTGAGGAGGAGTTTCCCCGTGATGACACTCCGCACCGCGCGGACGAACTGCGCGATTCGCTCCGTCCGAAAGGCATCGGCCGCTCCGCCATCGGCGGCGATCGCCTGCGTACAGGCAGGGCACTGGCAGTAACCTTCGCGGGCGTAGCTCACGTCATCGAGGCGCAGGCCGCGGCTTGAGGCTGCCTGCGCGGCCCACCCGAGCGCCAGCTCGAAGACCGCATCCCGGGTCGGGCAGAGCGTCGACCAGTCGAAGTATTGCGTCGAGCGGTCCCCGCGCTGGCCTTGCGGCCCCACCTGCACCCAGTCCGGGTGCTCCCTCGCCACGCGGTTGTCGGCAAAGGCGCTGACGGTCGGAATGGCGTTTCCCGGCGGCGAGGACTGCGCGCCCGCCACGCCCTTCGCCTCCCAGAAGGTGAGGTCGAACGCATCGGCGTGGGCCCTGTAGCGTGTAAGGACACCGAAGCGCGTGCCCAGCGCCAGCACCTCCTCGCGGATCTCCCCGCATTGTATCAGGGCTCGTGCAAGATCCTGCGACCCAGACGCGACCGGACGTGGCAATCCATCGCTTGACAGATTCGCCCAGTGCGCGCCATGTGAGAGGTAGGTCGCCCCGCTGTCCAGGGCAACCGCAAAAAGGGGGGGAGCCATGACCAGGTGGCCTCTCAGCATCGGCGCGGTCGGCGCGGTGCTGATGATGATATTGACCGGGTGCGGGTCCGCGCCCACATCGCAGCCCAAGGCGAGCCCATCGCCTTCGAGCAGCCCCAAGGCCGCGCCGTCTCCCGTCAAGACGGCGACCGCCACGGTAGGTGGCAAGAGCGAGACGGTGCTTACCACCGCGACCGGGATGACCCTCTACTACTTCACGAAGGACACGGCCTCGTCGTCGGCCTGCACCGGCATCTGCGCGACGCTCTGGCCGTCCCTCGTCGTGAAGTCCAGCTCGCTCGAGGCGCCGAGCGGCCTCACCGGCACCCTCAGCGTCGTCAAGGACCAGCACGGCGACCAGGTGGCGTACGACGGGCACCTGCTCTACACGTACAGCGGGGACTCCTCGCCGGGTCAGACGAACGGCGAAGGACTGCTGCACGAGTGGTGGGTCGCGACTCCCGGTCTGAAGGCGGCGAGCGCGGGTTCGTCCGGTAGTTCCGGCGGATATACGGGCGCAGCCACCTCCGGCACTTCCGTGAGCACCGGCGCGTACACAACCGTCGGCAGCTCCGGCAGTCCCAGCGGCTCTGGCAGCTCCAGCAGCACGAGCAGTTCCAGCAGTTCCGGCTGGTGACGACCGAGCCAGACCCGGAGTGGCGCAGCGGCAGCCGCAAAGATCAGGCGGCTGCCGCTGCTGCGTTCCGCTCCAAGCGATTGCTTGTCCGCCGGCTCACGGGCCGGCTTCGACCGCGGCCTGCCCCTCAGCGCACCTCTGCGGAGCGGGGGTCGCGCGCGACCACGGCGACCGTGCAGCGCGCGACGCATACGAGCCGCTGCTCTTCATCCGCGATCCGGACGTCCCACACCATCATCGTCCGTCCCCGGTGGATCGGGGTGGCAACGGCCGTCACGGTCCCATCCCGCTTGGCGCGCACGTGGTTCGCGTTGACCTCGATCCCGACCCCCATCTGGGAGGTCTGGTCGATGTTCAGCCACGTGGCGAGGCTCGCGCACGACTCCGCAAGCACGACGGACACGCCGCCGTGCAGGAGTCCGTACGGCTGGCGGGCCGCGTCCGTGATGGGCATCGTCATGACGACCCGGTCCGCGTTCATCTCCGCGACCTCGATCCCGAGCACTTCCATCACGGTGCGCCTGGTGAAGTCCGCCTCCATGGGATCCCTCCTCCCGCGCAGGATCGGGCGGCACCCGGGCATCCGCCCCGCTGGTGCACATTGGCTGGTCGTTCTCCCGCCCCCTGCACGCGCGCATGGAACCGGATGCGCCTGCAGGGAAGCGCGCGGCAGCCGAAAGAAATGCATTTGCTGAACGCATCGGACGGGGCCGACCGGTGCAGGCGCCCGAGCCGCTCTTCCGGCGACCTCGTCGACGAAGGCGTCCCCGTCGCGGGCGGAGGACTCCGGTGTTCTCCATTCGGCGACTCCATCGAAGGAAGTGACCGCGATGCGCAGCAGGGACATTCTCTGGCGGCGGGCGCCCGGAAGGGGCCGCATGCGCCTCGGCTTTGTCGCGTGTGGCACCGCGCTGCTCGTGGCGGCCTGCGCGCCGGCGGCGACGCCCCCGGGCCCCACCGCCCGACCTTCCAGCGCCGCAGCGCTCGTCCGCATGCAGCCCGCTGCCACGAAGGTGACCTTCCTTCCGGGTGACCCGCCGCACCTTGCCGCGCTCCACTTCGTGAACGCGGAGGACGGCTGGTCCGGTGGACAGGGCGTCATCCTCGCGACGCGCGACGGCGGCGTGACGTGGCAGCCGCAGTACCTCGGCAAGGGGAGTGTGACCGGCCTTTCCTTCCTCTCGCCGACGCTCGGCTTCGCGGCGACGAGCGCAGGGCTCCTACAGACGACGAACGGAAGGACGTGGCACCTCGTCCCCAGCGCACAGCCCCTTGAGAGCGTGCAGTTTCTCAGCCCATCGCAAGGATACGCGCTCGCGGCGCGCGGGGGGCCATACGCCCCCGCCTCCTATCGCCTCCTTGCGACGGCGGATGGGGGGCAGACCTGGACAGCGGCAAAGGCGGGTCCTGTGCAACAGGCCTGCTTCTTCAGCGCAGGCGAGGGGATCGCCGTTCCGACCACGCCCATCGACGGCACCCTCACCGTGGAGCGGACGGTCGACGGGGGCGCCACGTGGACGGCAGAATTCACGCTCAAGGGCGCCTTCCCATCGGACCTTGTGTGCACACCGGACGGCGGCGCCTGGCTCGTCGCCACCGCAGGGTCCGGCATGAGCCAGGCGTCCTACAGCGTCTTTCGCAGCGGCGACGGCGGCATCCACTGGACCCCCGTGCTGGCGCGCTCGACGGGAGGCGCCGGACCTGCCCCGGGGAACACCGCCGCGGTCGCGCCCGGCCCGGGCTCTTCGCCCGGTGCGATAGCCGCGACCGACAAAGAGCATGCGGTGATGGTCGGGCTCTGCCAGGCGTGCACCGGACCCGCCATGGCGACCCTCGCGAGCACCGGCGACGGCGGGTCGACATGGGAGACGGCCTCTGCGTCGCCGCCCGTGCTCAACCCGTCCGTGACCGCCCTCGACATGCTTACGCCGCGCGTCGGGTGGCTGCTCTCGGGAGGAGGGCTGACCCAGTCGCAGATCGAGGGTACCACCGATGGGGGTGCAACATGGCATCGCCTGTTGCTCAGCCCGCTGCGCGCGCCCCCCTTCGGCATGGCCCTCGTGAACAGCCGGCTCGGATTCGGCATCGGCACGGCGGGCGATCCCCTGGCGGTAGAGCGCACCCAGAGTGGCGGGCAGGCGTGGGCGACCGTAGGGCAGGTGCCGGGCTACGGCGTGCTGGCCTCCGCCAGCGGGGGGCTTCTCTACTACGCCACGAACCTCACGCTGCTTTCGTCCCGCGACGGGGGCAAGCGGTGGGAGACGGTGACCACGGCGCTGCCGCAGTCCATGAGCAGCCTCGACTTCGCCACCCCCAAGACGGGCTGCGCCGCCGCAAGCACCGGCCCTTGGCAGTTTGAGGACTATCTGACGCGGAGCGGCGGCAAAACCTGGCGCAAGGCGCCGGTGCAGTCGGTGCCCGCAGCCGTCTGCGCCATCTCCTTGACGGATCCCGCCCTGGCGAGGGAGGCCGTGCAGTTGATCCATCGCCTCACGACGGCGACGGGAGCAACCGCCGTGCCCGCCTACTACCTCTCTTCGGTCGGAGAAGGCGGCGGCTCTCTCTGGGTGGCGTTTTCGAATCCTCCGAATAGCCGCCTCTACGTGCTGTCACGCAATCGGCCGGTGCAGGTGCACCGGTGGCCGGATGACCAGCTGAGCCCCGTGGCGCTGACCCCCAGCAGCTCCCAAGAGGCGTATCTCATGACGAGCGACGGCCGGCTCCTTGTGACGCGCAGCGGCGGGAAAGTCTGGACGCAGATCAAGTAGGGTCCCGAGCGCAGCGCCCTGGCCCAGGGCTCAAGCCGCGCGGCCCCCTGTGCGGATGTGCACCGTCACCTCGACCGCGACGGGCATGCGGGCGAACGATGCGCTCCAGTTCTCCGTCGCTTGCGGGCTGCGCTCGCGCAGCCGCTCCCCGAACCCGACGACATCGCTGCTGGCCGCCTGCAGTCCTTGAACCGCGGACTGCACGTCCGAAAGCGCGGTCTGGGCGGCGGCGCCCTCGAGTGACTGCAGGTCGGCCGTCGAGAGGTTCACGCCGTAGCCCTCCTGCACCTGGGTGCCCAGTACGAGGCGCAGGTGGGCGATCCCCTGCTGGTCGATCGACTGCCGTACGCTCGTGCTCTGGACGTGCAGGCTGAGCGGTACGCCGCTGCCCGGTACCGCTGTGGTGATGTCCTGGAAGCCGGCCACATGCAGGATCCAACTGAGGCACGCCGTCTGCGATCGCCCGAGGGCGCCGGTCATCCGATCGCCCCGGAACACAGCCGTGCCGACCGAGGCGAAGTGCCCCTTTTCGAGGGCGAGGAGCGGTGCCCAGGGATCCTGCACCTTTGCGTAGGAGAGCGAGAGGAAGCGCCAGAACGGGATGGGGACGCTCCCCGCCGCCGCAGCCCTCGCTGTCAGCGAGTACTGGTAGAGGCGGAACGCGGTACCGCTGGGGCCCCCGGCCTCCAGCATTTTGGACGCCTTGCCCTGGACCACGATGATCTGCGCGAGCTGCGAGAACTCCGGCTTGCGCCAGAGGTAGTCGAGGTAGGGCGCGACGCCCTCGTGCGCGAGTTCCTCCGAGACGAGGATGACCTGCGTCACGCCGAAATTGAACTGCCGATCGGTGCGGGACTGGATGGCCCCGACCGCGTCGGCGATGCCCGTTCCCTCGCCAGCGCGGTTTGCGAGCAGTACGCTGGCTGCTCCACCCCCGCCGCCACCGGTAGAGGCCTGCGCCGGCTCACCGCCGTGGTACCACTGGAGCATGACCTGCACTGTCCCCGGCTTTTCACCCCGATCGAGGGCAACTCCGGTGACCATTGCGCGCTCGTCGATCGAGCGGAGCTGTCCGCACCCCGCCAGAAGGGGCAGGAGGTTTGCTGCGAGCAGCAGGAGCGCGACGCGGGCCGCTCCCTGAGCCGTCACCTGCGCGCTCACCGCTCGATCACCCGCCGGCTCGCACGCGGCGATCTCCGGCGAAGGCGCAGCCAGAGCAGCGCCGGGACCGCGATGCCGAGCACGAGCACCGCATCGTTCCAGAGGCTGAAGAGCAGCGATACGGCCGCGGACGACATGGCGGCCGACGCGACGAGCGCACCGCAAAGACCGGTGCCGATCACGAGCGACACCCACGGGAGGCCGGCCCAAAGAACCTTCCATAGCCACGCTGCGAGCCATGTGTACATGGCGACGACGACGAACACGATCGCGTGCCAGGAGATCAACAGCAGTACCGTGCCGTGCGTCGGGATCCACTGCCAGCCGGTGGTGCCGACCGCCGACACGAACGGGAAGCGGTCCATCGCCGCGAAGGCGGAGCCGTAGACGGCAATGGGCAAGGCGCAGCTCAGCGTGATCAGGAGGGCGGCGATCAGCGTCCCCACATGCAACGAGGCAGTGCTCGGCAGCGTATGCGAAAGCGCGCCGAGGAGGAGCACGAGGAGAAACCCTCTGGCTGTTCCGAGCGCTGCGAGCACCGGGGCGCTCCCCATGGCGTCCCAGGGGATTTCGAGCGGGAGCAGTCGGCCGAAGCCGGCGTTCGACAGCGCGAGGATGTTGATGATCAAGAAGCCCACGATGATCAAGGGAGCCAGCACCTCGGCGCTCCGCGCGATGACCTCCAGTCCGAAATACGCCGCGAACGTGGCGACGGCGGCGATCAGGAGCGCGGGGTACATCGTCGGCAGCAGCGGCAGGTCGTGCCCCGCGACGACGGCGACGAATCCGTGCGACATGACGCCTGCCCCGACGGTGAACAGAAGGGCGAGCAGCGCGAGGTACACCTTGGAGAGCACGGGGCCGAAGGCCGTATCGACGACCTCCCCCAGGGAGCGGTCCGGGAAGCGCCGCACCAGGGCAGCGGAGAAGCCCATCCCGAGGACCCCTCCGAGGAGTGAAAAGACGCCCGCTGCCCAGGCGTCGCGCCCCAGGATCGGAATGACGAGACCGGGGAGCATGAGCGGCGTCACGCAGATGCTGATCAGGGTCGCGAGCAGCCAGAGCTGCCGGCCGGAGATGCGGTAGAAGCGGCTGGTCAATGGGCTCGTCCACGCTTCGGCTGGCGCACGAGGTCTTGCGCCCGCCACATCGCCGGGCGCAGGTGCTGGTTGCCCCTGTTCGGCTGCCAAGGTCCGTAGTGCGTCAGGTCGTACGGGCGGAACGGGCCGAGCGGGGAGAGGTACGGCACGCCGGCGGACTTCAGGCTAGCGAGGTGCACCAGCAGCAGGAGGAAGCCCGTGAACCAGCCGATCAGGCCGGAGAATGCGCTCAGGAGGACGATGGCGTACTTCCAGATGCGCAGCGCGTAGGAGAAGTGGAACTTGAGCGTCAGGAAGGAGCCCATGATGCTCCCGGAGACGATGATCATCAGGAGGCTCGAGGCCAGGTGGGCCTGGACCATCATCTGGCCGATGATCAGCGTGCCGACGATCGCCAGGGTGTTGCCGATCGCGCCGGGGGCCTGCGTGGTCGCCTCCGCAAGGACGTCGACAACGACCAGCATGATCAGCGCCTCAGTGGCGACCGGATAGGGGACGGCGAATCGCGTCGTGCTGAGCGTGAGGGCGAGGGGAAGCGGCAGGACCCCCGGGTTTGCCGTGAGGATGGCAACATAGAGGCCGGGTGCGGCCGTGCTGATGAAGAGCCCGAGGAGGCGGAGCGAGCGCACGTAGACGGAGACGATCGGGCCGGGGAGAGCACTCTCCGCGTCCTTCTGGAACTCCATGAACGTGACGGGGACGACGAGGCCGAACGGCGACCCCTCGACGATCAGTCCGATGCGTCCCATCGCGAGAGCGGCTGCCAGCCTGTCCGAGCGTTCGGTCTCCTCGTACAGTGGGAACGGCGTCAAGCTCCGCCCAAAGAGGACCTCCGCGACGTCCGCCGCAGTGCGCACGAAGTCGATCTGGACAGTGGGAAGGCCGCGCTGGGTCTGCGCCACGAGATCGCTCGAGGCGACCCCGTCGAGGTACAAGAGCGCGATGCGCGTCCTCGATCGCGTGCCGACGACGTGCATCTTCACGCGCAGGGCGGGATCGCGCAGGCGGTTGCGGATCAGGCCGATGTTGGTCTCGAGATCCTCCACGAGCGCTTCCTTCGGCCCGACGATCTCCTTCTCCGTCGACGGCTCGTCGACGGAACGCTGCTGCAGCCCCCTGAGCGGGAGGCCGACCGGCATGCCCCCGGGAGGGAAGAGGATCACCCACCCGAGCAGCATCTGCCGGAGGACCGCTTCCATGGTCGCAAGGCGCTGCGAACCCGGCAGGTCGTTGACCGCGAGCGTTTGGGTGAGGAGCGGACCCAGCACCTCTTCCCAGAGGCGCCTCTTCTTCACGAGCGACCCGAGGTAGACGACCGCAAGCGTTCCCTCCGGCAGGCTCAAGGTGGCTGTCTCGAGGTCGTCGCCGAGGAGCTGCGCCTTGACGTCCTCTGCGGTCGGGGGATGGGCGAAGGGCAGAAGCCGCAGAACGCCAGCGGCGGATCCAACGA
Source organism: Bacillota bacterium (assembly GCA_021792885.1). Classification (GTDB taxonomy): domain Bacteria; phylum Bacillota; class Sulfobacillia; order JAJZYS01; family JAJYTV01; genus JAJYTV01. Next base: position 6,321 of record JAJYTV010000011.1, on the reverse strand, counting down.
TCTCTTGGAGATGGCGCCGAACGGAATTGTCGTCGGAACCGCCCTCTCCGCCAGCCGAAGGGGAGTCCTTCCGCCGCTGTCGGCGCTGTGCCGGCAAGTCCTTCGCCTCCCACGCAATCCAGTATGCGCGCGAAGCAGGGCGACGATGCCGGGCGGCTGGCAAGGAGGACCGGTTCGGGCAGGTCCCGGTGATCAAGAGCACGAACGCCCCACGGAAGACACTCCAAGGCACTTGGCAAGGAGGCTCTCTCGTGGAACTTGACCTACGCGGGCGTCATGCCGTCGTCACCGGCGGCGGCAGGGGCATCGGGCGGGCGATCGCTCTCGCCCTCGCCGACGCGGGAGTGCATGTCGCCTTCAACTACTTGAGGAACCGCAAGGCAGCCGAGGCCACGGTGTCGGAGCTGCAGCAGCGTGGGGTGGAGGCGTTCGCCGTGAAGGCGAACGTGGCCGACCCGGGCGCCCTGGCAAGCTTGTTCGGCGAGGTCCGGGAGCGGTTCGGCACCCTGGACCTCCTCGTGGCGAACGCCGCGTCCGGCGTCGAGCGGGACGCGATGGACATCACGCTGCGCCATTTCCAGTGGACGATGGACATCAACGCGTGGGGATTTCTCAGCGCCGCCCAGCTTGCCGTACCGCTGATGCAGAACGGCGGCTCGATCGTGGCCATCTCGAGCCTCGGCGCCATCCGCGCCTTTCCCTACTACACCGCAGTGGGTGCGTCAAAGGCGGCGATCGAATCGCTCGCCCGCCACCTCGCCGTCGAGCTCGGGCCGCGGCAGATCCGCGTGAACGCCGTGTCACCTGGCGTCGTAGAGACGGACGCCCTCACGCACTTTCCCAACCGCGAGGAACTGATCGCGGGGGCCCTCGCGCGCACGCCCATGCGGCGGCTGCTCACTGCTGAGGACGTCGCGCAGACCGTCCTCTTCCTGGCCTCGGACCTCTCGCGCATGGTGACCGGGTCCACACTCTTCGTGGATGGCGGCTACCAGACGTTGGCTTAGCCACCGAGCCCGCTGCACGCTTTGCCTTGAAGAGCCCGCCCCGGCCATGGTTGGAGGGCCCCCTGTCGCAATGACCTCAGTTCTTCCGTTGCGGACCTGGTCGTCCCCCGCTTCTTGATGCGGGGTTGCAGTTCCTGTGGATCCTCGGAGCTGATCGCACCGGTAGCCGACGGAATGGAAGCTGCGGTGGAGGTCGCGAGACGAATCCGCAGCCTGGCGACTGCTCGCTGCCATGCAGTCGTGTCATTCCCCAATGGCGCCAGCCTTCCCGCGGTCACTCCACAGGGACATCCAATCCGCCCTTCGGCAGCACGAATTCGTCCGACCGGATACGGACGACCTTGATGCCACGTGCCCAGGGATGCGCGAAGTACAGCCGCTCGTCAAAAAAGTCGCCCACCTGCGGCGGATGCACGCCGAAGATCGAATCCCTCGGAAGGAAATCCGGAACGATGGAGCGTCCGGACACTTCGCGCAGGATCACACACGGCGCCATTGCAACGCCGCGCGCCAGAAGACCGATCGCGCGATGGGTCCCATCCTTGAGAAAGAGCCTGCCCTCCTCCTCTGCGACGACCAGGAACACGGCGGTCTTGCTGAGTGTGAAGGTGACCTTCAAGAGAGGGTCTGTGTCCATATGCACCTCACTGACCATGAGGTTCAGGTCGTTGCTGCACACGGTGAAGGACCCGACGCCGTGTGCGTCGGTGACGCCGCCCCAGGCGTCCAGCGGCTGGGGACCTGCGGGCAAGCAGACATCCAGGATCTCCTGCTCCTTCGGGGCGGGCGGCACCGCTTCGAGGGCGAACGAGTAATCCGCGTGGGGCTGCACAGGGATGAGAGATGCGATGTCGACAAGGCCAAGGTCAGTGCCGTATGAGTGGAACAGGCTCTGGAAGAGCGGCCTCGATCGCACCCGCGAAAGGTGCTCGTCATACTGGGGGGGGCAAGGGACGACCCGCTGCGAGAGCGGTCCCCGTGCAGCCCGTATGTCGCGTGCCGCATCGCACCGCTCGCGGATCGCCGCTTGGTCGACAGGAAACCTGGCCGAGCGGGCAAGGAAGGATGTCGTGGTTTCCGCCGGCTCGACACCGAGGAGGTACCGGCCCTCAAGCATGCGAGGCTCCCCCACTTCGGGCGGGTTGCCCTGCGACAACCCGCGGAGTTCAGAGTGCAGTGACCGCGTTGATGTGGCGGAACGGGATATAGGTAAGGTGAACGCTGCTCGGCGAAGTGGAGTGCGCTAGCGTCACGAAGGTGGTCTCCACATTCGCCAGCTTGCCGTAGAAGGCAGAGTCGTTCGTCTGGATGCGCACGGTCTGTGCGAGAAGGCTGCGGATCGTCTCACGGAACGAACTGAAGCGCCATCCTCCACCCAGGGCCTGAAGCCCGCTGAAGTTGTCGGACACGCCCTATCCCCCTCGATCGCTCTGTCGCGCATGACGTGGGAACTGTCGCAGGGGCCAGTTCGGCATCACGTACGCATTACACGTTATGTTTCCTGAGGTACAGGTGCTCTCCCGTTCGCACTGCGCCTATAGGAAGGAGCCGCCCGGCGTCCACCAATCAGGACGCGAGCGGCTCTGTTCACTCTCGTTATTCGCGTGTCGAGCGGGGAACAGGATGCCGCGTCCGGCCACTCACCGGGCTCGATGCGAGATAGCGCGCAAGGGATGATCCGCCGGACGCGGAACGCACCTCCTGGACGATGGGTTGCTCGCCTGGACTTGCCGGTGCACCGGGCACAGGATCTGGCGGAGGGAGCTCAGAGGATGGGGCAGCCGGTAGCGCAGGTTCGAAGATCGCCACTTTCGGAACGTCTTCTTCCACGTCCGCCCCAGCTGTTGGCTCCGCGTTGAGGGAGATGTCCTGTTCGGCCACCGTGCGAAGCGGCTGCACGGCCGCCTCGTACCTTGCAGCATTCTCTTCTTCTCCCCGGGCTAGGGTTCGGGGTGAGGCGGCGACCTCGAGGATCATCAAGGGATCTCCCGGGTAAGGCATCACCACGGACTCGCTGCTCCGGGGAAGCACCATCACGATGCCGGGGCTCAGGATGAATATCAGCTCGGTTACCCGCAGCTTTCCACTGCCCTTCAAGATGAAGAGCGTCTGCTCCGCATGCTCGAGCGGCAGGTTTGAGTTCGTGTCGACGTTCCATAGAACGATCCCGTCCGCAACATCTTTCCGCTGACACCCGTCCACCGACTCCCAGGGCTGCGCACCGACATCTTCGTACAGCACAGCGTGTCCCCCCGGCTGATCTCCATTGCTAAGGCTTCGCGGCAGGCCTTCGCCCTCAGAGATATTGGTATGCCTGACGACTCCTCGGAGCGACACATAGCCCGACTGGCGGCCCGAAGAGGCGCAAGCGTTTGCGCTCAATACTGAAAGGACGTACCGGGAGTGCCCCCAACCGCGTCAGGTGGAGTTGCCTCCGTTTCGTGACCACGCACTTTACCTGTCCACGAAACCGGGGCCACTCCTCGTGAGCAGCCTCAGCTTCCTGAGTCTGCCGCCTAAGTCGCTTCACGCAGGAAATTTCTCGCCGCTTTTACACCTACTTGACAGACTCGGCCCGCGTCTGCCAGAACGAGCAGTTGCATAGGGCCCCGCTCACAGGAAACCAAGAGGGCCGTACGCATCTTACGTCACCTCACGACCGCATGTCACAGCACGTCTGCTACATCCGGCTCACGGGTCCATTTGGCCCATTCACATGCCCGCCCTACGTCCGATTGGCCATCCGCACATGGCCGTTTGGCCCTTTGCGCTTTGGCCTGCTGGCCCTACCTCGTCGGGGCCGTTCGCCCCCATTATCGTGGACAAGCGGGTATGGGCCTTTGGCGGCAACGCCATCGGCGATCCGCAGTCTTCCGACCAGGGGTGAGCCGATTCTGCGCAAACGTCTCCTGCGAGGGTCTCTTTATCTGTCTTTGGTAACCTTGGCAACACTTGTCCTGACCGGATGCGGTTCTCAGTACGTGCTCCTGCACCCGGCTGGACCGGTCGCGGCGAGCGAACTCCACACGATGGCCATTGCGGGCATCGCGATGGCGGTGGTGATCGGGTTCGTCTTCGTGCTCCTCGCGATCGCCCTCGTGCGTTTTCGCGACCGCAAGGGCAACCGGGCGCCATATCGTCCGAACTGGGCCGAGAACCGCTGGCTCGAGATCGTCTGGTTTGCCATTCCTGTGCTGATCGTGGCGGCCATCAGCGTGCCGACGGTGACGGGGGTCTACGCCCTCGCGAAGGTACCGAAGAGCCCGAAGCCGCTCGTCATCAACGTGACATCTCTGACGTGGAAGTGGGTATTCGAGTATCCGTCTCAGCATGTGGCCACCGTCAACTACGCTGTCATCCCGGCCGGTCGGCCGGTGCTGTTCCGGCTGTTCGGCGACTCCGCGATGAACACGTTCTGGGTGCCGCAGCTCGGCGGCATGGAGTACACCATGCCCAACTGGGTGCTGCCGCTCTGGCTTGAGGCGAACCACCCCGGCGTCTACTGGGGCCACAGCGGCAACTTCTCCGGCGTCGGGTTTGAAAAGATGTTCTTCACGGTGCGGGCCGTTTCGCCCACCGCGTTCAGCAGTTGGGCGCAGGGCGTAAGGACCACGCGCGCACCGATGACGGCGGCCGACTACCACCGCCTCACGCGCTTCGGAACCGTGGCCGAGGCGACCTACGGCGGCTACCCGTCCGATACGTTCCCCCCGACGTCGAGCGGCTTCACGCTCACGGGCGGGATGTTCATGCCCTCCATGTCCAACTGATCGAGGAGGCCTGTCATGCCATCGTTCGTACCCTACCTGGTGCATACCTTGTTCCCGCCGAGCGTGCTGCAGCCTACCCAGGTCGCAGCCGGGATCCTGATCGTCCTGAGCATGATCGGACTCATCTGGTGGCTCACCCGTCACCGCCGTTGGGACTGGCTCTGGCGCGAGTGGCTCACCACCGTGGACCATAAGAAAATCGCGGTGATGTATCTCATCTCAGCGCTGCTCATGCTGTTCCGTGGCGGCGTCGATGCCCTGATGCTGCGAACCGCCCTCGCGCTGCCCACCGCGCACGTCATCACCGCGCAGCAGTATGACGAGATCTTCACCACCCACGGTACGATCATGATCTTCTTCATGGCGATGCCGCTGATCTTCGCGCTGTTCAACGCCGTGGTGCCCCTGATGATCGGGGCGCGGGACGTTGCGTTCCCCCGGCTCAACGCGATCAGCTTCTGGCTGTTCGCTTCCGGAGCCGCTCTGTTCAACCTCTCGTTCGTGGTCGGCGGGTCGCCGAATGCCGGCTGGACCGCCTACCCGCCGCTTACCGAACTGCGCTTCAACCCCGGGGTGGGGGAGAACTACTACCTCATCGCCCTGATCATCTCCGGCATCGGCACCACCATCACCGGCGTCAACTTCCTCACCACTGTGCTACGCATGCGTGCGAAGGGCATGACGCTGATGCGCATGCCGCTCTTCGCCTGGGCGACGCTGAACACGTCGGCCCTCATCCTGTTTGCCTTCCCGCCGCTCACCGTCGCGTTGCTGATGACCCTGCTCGACCGGCTGGCCCACACCCACTTCTTCACCATCGGGCACGGCGGCATGCCGATGATGTACGTCAACCTGTTCTGGCTCTTCGGCCATCCGGAAGTGTACATCGTAGCCCTGCCCGCATTCGGCATCTTTTCCGAGGTCGCGTCCGTGTTCTCGCAGAAGCGCCTGTTCGGCTACACGTCCATGGTCGTCTCGATGATCGCCATCATGGTGCTTGCCTACGGCACGTGGGTCCACCACTTCTTCACGATGGGCGCTGGCCCCGCAGTCAACGCGTTCTTCGGCCTCTCGACGATGCTCATCGCCATCCCCACCGGCGTGAAGATCTTCAACTGGATCTTCACGATGTGGCATGGCAGGGTGCGCCTCACGGTCGCCATGCTCTGGCTGATCGCTTTCATCCCCACGTTCGTCGTCGGCGGCGCGACGGGAATGCTGCTCGCGACCGTCCCGGCGGACTACCAGCTGCACAACAGCTACTTCCTGGTGGCGCACTTCCACAACACCCTGATCGGCGGCACCGTCTTCGGCCTCATGTCGGGGCTCTACTACTGGTGGCCAAAGCTGTTCGGCTACCGGCTCGACGAGCGCCAAGGGAAACTCGTGTGGGCGCTCTTCGTCGGCGGTTTCTGGGTGACGTTCGGCCCCCAGTACCTGCTCGGCTTCGCCGGCATGACCCGCCGCATGTGGACCTATCCGCTCGGCTTCGGATGGCACCAGCTCAACGTCATCTCGACGGCCGGTGCGTTCATCATGGGGGC
>JAJYTV010000010.1 GCA_021792885.1 Bacillota bacterium | reverse complement strand
CAAGTGCCAGCGCAAGGAGGGCGAGCCCTCCGAAGACTGCATTCCGCGGTGCAGGCCGGCCACGAACACGACCGGCCACTCGAGGCCCTTGCTGCGGTGGATCGTCAGCACGCTGACGGCGTCGTCAATGCCTGCGGGCGGAGGCGCCTCGTCGATCTGCCTGCGCCCCAGTTCCTCGAATTCACGCAAAAAGAGCGCAAGGCCCCCGGCGCCCCGGGCGCCGAAGCGCAGCGCGCGCGACGCGAAGTCGTCGAGGTCGCGCAGCCGCCGCGTGCTCCCTGGCCTCGCGGCGACGTACGAGCGGTAGCGGGTCTGCTCGAGGAGCCAGGGGACGAACTCGGCGAGCGGTTTCGCGAGAGCGGCCGCCCGCCACGCGACGATCTGCTCCAGGATGGCGCGCAGGGTGCCGTCACGCCGTGAAAGGGCCCGCAGGCCGTCGAAGAGGTTCCCCTCGCCCTTGGCGTCGTGCATGGCCCGCAGCACCCTCGCCGACACGCCGAAGAAGGGGGCTCGGAGCGCGATCGCGAGGTCGCGGTCGCGCTGCGGCAGTTCGATCGCGCGCAAGAGGCCCAGCATGGTCTGCACCTCGAGCGAGGCCATGTAGCCGGTACTGCGCTGCACCTCGGCCGGCACGCCGGCCGCCTCGAAGGCGCCCGCGAATTCTCCCGCGACGCGCTGCAGACTGCGCAGGAGGACGGCGCAGTCGCGGTAGGCGATCGGCCGCACCCTGCCCTCCTCGCGATCGTAGACGGGGTAGCGCTGGGCGACGAGCCGTGCGATCTCCCGTGCGATCCAGGTCGCCTCCTGCGCGGCGGCGCCCGCCACGGCCCCGAGTTCCTCCTCGGGCTCCTCCTGCGTCTCCTCTTCGTCCCGGCCGTCCTCCCACGCTGGAGCCTCCTCCCCGTCGCCGATCAGGACGAGCCGCACCTCCTCGGAGCCCTCCGCTACGGTCTCTCGCGGGCGGCCAGCGACGAGCGCCGCGCTGTCGTCGTAGGGGGGCGAGTCCGCATCCCGCATCAGCGCGCGGAAGAGGTGGTTCACCACGGAGACGATCTCCGGCCGGCAGCGGAAGTTCTCGCGCAGCGGCAGGGAACTTCCCTGCGCCGCACAGCCCTCCTCGCGCGCCCGGAAGATCCAGGGGGCGGCATGGCGGAAACCGTAGATGCTCTGCTTGGGATCGCCGACCACGAAGAGGTCGCTTCCCCCGTCCTCACCCGCGATCGCGCGGACGATGGCGTCCTGCAGCGGGCTCACGTCCTGGAACTCGTCCACGAGCACCTCCCGGTAGCGGTGGCGCAGCCGCGCCGCAACGACGCCGTCCGGCGCGAGCAGCAGGCGGTAGGCCTCCTGCTCGAGGTCGCCGAAGTCGAGGGCGCGGCGGTCCCGCTTGAGGTCCCTATAGGCCACGAGGAATCCCTCGAGCACCCGTGCGAAGAGGCGCAGGCGCGGCAGCGTCTCCATCTGGCGCTGCCAAAGGAGGTCCCGCGGCGAACCCTCGAGCCAGTCGGCGAGCCCCTTCACCTTGCGCCGTGCCCGCTCGCGCAGGCTCCCTGCCCGCTTGCACTTGCCGATGCCGGATAGCTTCGCGAACGTCGCCTGCGCCGCGACGCGCAGGCGGTGCTCCTCCCAGTCCTCCCCTTCTGTCGCCTGCGCGGCCTCGAGAAGCCGCTCCGCCTCCTCCGCGAGGCCCTGCGCGAGGTCCGAGAGCCCCTCCTGCAACGCGGCACTCGCCGCCTGGCGCAGGAGGCTCGCCGCCTGCCGCAGGACGCGGCCGCTCTCCAGGGCGAGCAAGGCCAGCATTTCGTCGAGGTGCGCCTCGTTGGCGCCGGCGTCGACCATCTCCCGCAGCGCCGCGGCGCCGTCCGGCAGCGCATCGAGGAAGCGCGCGGCTTCGAGAAGGGCGGAACGCAGGCCTTCGTCCTCGCCCATGCCGCCGAAGTAGGCGACGAGGTCGGCCATCGCCGCCTCCCGGGCGTAGGCCCGCGCAAGGGCTTCGTCGAGGGCGCGCAGGCGCAGGATCGCGGCGGCGCGCTCGTCCATCAGCTCGAGTTCCGGATCTCTGCCTGTGCGCTCCCATTCTTCGAGCACGAGGGCGTGTCCGAACGCGTGGATCGTCGAGATCTGTGCGAGGGGCAGGAGCCGCAGCTGCACTCGCGCGCGCTCCTCCCCCGAGTCTGCCCGCTCCTTGAGCCGCCTCCCGATGCGCTCGCGCATCTCGAGCGCCGCCTTCTCGGTGAAGGTCACGACGAGCAGTCGGTCGAGGTCGACCGGGTCCGGCCCGTCCAGGCAGAGCGCCATGACGCGCTCGGTGAGCACCGTCGTCTTGCCGGAGCCCGCCGCGGCCGATACGAGGACCGCCCCGCCACGCCTTCCCGCGGCGGCAGCCTGCTCCTGGGTCAGTTCAGGCATCGCGCAGCGCCTCCTGGGACACCGTATCGAGCCTTCTGTATCCCTCGATGCCCGCCTCATAGCGGCAGACGGGCAGGAGATCGCAGCCCTGGCAGGCCGTCTCCCGCTCGAGGGCGTAGGGGTTCGGCTCGGCCTCGCCCGCCAGCACGCCGGCGGCGAGCCGGCCAAGGGTCCGCTCGAGGTGGCGCTCCAGTGCCGGCCAGTGCTCTGGCGCCACCACAGGACTCGTCTGCGAGAAGTCACCGTCCGCCTTCAGCGCGAGCGGGTGGAACGGCGATGCGCCCTGCGGCCGGGCCTTGTCGAGGAGGGGAACGAGCTCTTCAAGGCCGAGGAAGAGTCCGCGCTGGCGGTAGGGCTTCCACCTCTCCTCCTCGTTCGGCTCCGCAGCGCTGCGGGGTGTGCGCAAGCCGACGCGCACCGGCCAGTAGGCCGCGACGGCGCCGCGCTTCCCCTTGCCGAATGCGGAGCGCAGCGCCGCGAGGAGGTACGCGCCGACCTGCAGGTCGATGCCGTGGAAGATGCGTGAGAAGTCGTACGTCTGGCGGCTGCGCACCTTGAAGTCCGTGACGCGCAGGAGGTCCCCTGCCTCCTCCAGGCGGTCGATGCGGCCGCGCAACGCCGCCTTGCCGCCGTCCGGAAGCGGCACCTCGAGCGGCCCAAGTGCGCCGCCGCGGCCGAACGCGACCTCCCTGCCGACCGTGTGGAAGGCGCTCGCGCGCCGTTCGGCGGCCAGCATGCGGGCGGCCCGCAGAATCTCGCCAGCAAGTTCCTCGCGCAGCGCCGGGCCGCGCGGGCCCGCCTCGCCGCGCAGCATCCAGAGCTCCGCATCGGCGTCCGCCGCCCGGGTTACCTGCGTGCGCACGGCATCCTCCAGCGCGCCCTTTTCCAGGGCGTCATACGGCAGGTCCGTGAGCACCCGGTGCACCAGCGTGCCGCGTCGGCGCGGGTCGAGGATGTCGAAGGGCTGCTCTCGGCCGAGGCCGAGGCGGCCGCCGAGCCAAAGGAAGCGGCAGGCGCCGTACTGCTCGAGCGCCGTGACCGCGATCTCGCCCTCGAACGCGCCGACCGGATCCTCCGCCTGGCGCGGCGAAAAGCCCGCGAAGTGCGGCCCGTCCCCGAAGGCCGCGGCGTGCGCCGCCGCGAGCGGCAAGAGGTCGCCCGCGTCGGCGCGCACTTCCCTGCGGCGGGCGATCGCCGAGGCGATCACGATCCCGGCCTCCCCGGGCGAGAGGCTCGCGCCGACCCCGCCGCCGGGCGCTTTCGGCGCGCTCCACGCGGCGGGCGGCGCGATCTCCGCGGCGAGGGGCGAGAATCCCTGCACCCTGCCGTCCGCGTCGCGGGCCGCGGCGCTCAGCCAGAGCGTCTGCCGGGCACTGTGGACGGCCTGCAGCGCCTGCGCCTCGGCCTCCGCGCGCAGCACGGCGGGGCTGCGCCCGAGACGCACCCCAGCACGCTCTGCGGCGGCGAGCTGTTCCGCGGAGAGGATGCCCTGGGGGCCGACGCGGGCTGGGAACGCCGTCTCGCTCAGCCCCAGCAGCAGGACGTGGGGGTGATGCGCCCCGGAAAGCGCCTCCGCGTCCGTGACGCGGATCGCTCCCCGGCGCGGGCTCTCCGCCGGTCGCGCGGCGGAGAGCAGGTCCTCGATGGCGCGCAGCGCGACCTCCTTGCGCACCCGAAGGCCGCTTGCCGCCTGCGCCGCCGCCTGGGCGAGGGTCCAAAAGGCGTTCCAGATCTGGTCCTGCACGGCGGCGGCTTCCTCGCCGAGCCGCCCGGTGGCCTGCGGCAGGCCGAGTCGGCGAAGCCAGCTGTCGAGGTGGCGCAGGTGAGAGAGAAGATCCGCTTCGCTCGGCCAGTCTGCCGCGCCCGGCAGGAGGGCCTGGGGCAGGAGCAGGAGCTCCTCCGCCGCGCCCGGGCGCAGGCCGCGCAGCTGGCGCAGGATCTCGTCCCGCCTCTCCCCTGGTGGGGGCACGAGGCCGCTGCCGAGGATGCGCAGAAGGGCCTCCTCCTGCGCGCCGCCCGCCGCGAGCGCGCAAAGGCCCGAAAGACACTCGGCGAGGGGCTGTCCCTGCGCGCGGGGGGCGCCTCGGTCCACCGGGATGCGCGCCCGCGAGAAGAGCCCTTGCAGCAGCGGCTGCAGCGCGGGATCGGCGAGGCCGATCGCGATCTCCCCCGCCGGCACGCCGGCGCCGAGCAGCCCGCGGCAGTGCAGGACCGCGGCGCGCGCCTCGTCCTCGAGATCGCGGCAGACGTAGGAGTGCACGCGCACCTGGGGCGAGGGGGCGTCCTTGGGCGCATTGGCCGAAGCCTCCTGCCAGTCGGTGCAGGAGCCCGCGGCGCGAAGCGCCTCGTGCAGCGCCTCGAGCGCCGGCAGGCCCTGCGGCACCGCCCAGTGCACGCGGACGTTGCCCGCCGCGCCCTGCAAGGCGTCGGCCGCACGCCAGTAGAGCACGCTCTCCGGCACCAGCGGGAGGGCGGGGTCGAGCAGTTGCGCGGCGAGGGAAGAGAGTGCGCCGGCCCGTTCCACGCCGATCGCGTGAGCGGCCTGCGCGGGGAGGTCGCGCCGGTGCCAGAGCAGTTCCGCAACGCTCTCGGAGAGCCGGCGTTCGGCGCCCGGAGCGGCCCCGGGCGGCAGTCCGATCCGGCGCAGGCTTGCCGCAGCCGCGGCGCGCACGCGGACCTGGGCGCGCAGCGCCCCCGCGGAAAGCGTTTCCGGCGCCGGGAGGGAGAGCGCGCGCAAAAGCGCCCCCGCCGTACGCGCGGGCGAACCCACCCGAAGGCGCGCGCTGCCGCCCGCCGCAAGCCTGCGCAAGATCTCCCGCTCGGCATGAAGGGCCGCCGCGTCGGGCACCACGAGATAGACGGGCGGTGCGTCCCAGGGGCCCGCGGCGAGTTCCTCCGCGACCGCGTCGATCGCGTCCTGCAGCAGCGCTTCCACCCCCTCCGGAGATCTTTCGCGCTCGCTCTGCGCGACCCTTTCGCTGCAGGAGACAACGCGTCTTCGTCAAACCTAGACATCTACCGCCCGCCACCGGGCCGCATGCGCTCCCTCGAGAGGAATGGTCTTTGTGTCCAAGCGCATCTTCCTGGATGGCAGCTTCGTCGAACCGCAGGAAGCCCGCGTCTCCGTGTTCGATCACGGATTCCTCTACGGAGACGGGGTCTTCGAGGGCATCCGCGCCTACGGTGGCCGGATCTTCCGCCTGAAGGCGCATGTCGAGCGCCTCTTCAGCTCGGCGAAGACCTTGATGCTCGAGATCCCTTACACCCGCGCCGAGATGACGGAGCTGATTCTCGAGGCGTGCCGCGTCAACGGCCTGCAGGACGCCTACATCCGCGTCGTCGTGTCGCGCGGCCCCGGCGACCTCGGCCTCGACCCCTTGAAGTGTCCCAAGCCCAGCGTCGTGATCATCGCCGACACGATCACCCTCTACCCCGAGGACCTCTACCGTGCGGGCCTCAAGGTCTGCACCTCCTCGATCCGCCGCCAGCGGGCCGAGGCGCTGAACCCGCAGATCAAGTCGCTCAACTACCTGAACAGCATCCTGGCGAAGATCGAGGCGAACCAGCGCGGCTGCCAGGAGGTCGTGATGCTCAGCGAGGAGGGTTTCGTCGCCGAGTGCAGCGCGGACAACATCTTCATGGTCCGCGGACGCAAGGTGATCACCCCGGCGCCGCATCTCGGGATCCTGCTCGGCATCACCCGCGACGCCGTCATGGAAGTCGCCCGCGCCAAGGGCTACGAGGTCGTGGAGACGACCTTCACCCGCCACGAGCTGTGGAACGCGGACGAGGTGTTCCTGACCGGCACCGCGGCGGAGATCGTCTCCGTCGTCTCGATCGACGAGCGCATCGTCGCCGACGGCAAGCCCGGGCCTGTCGCGACGGAACTGCAGGCCGCCTTCCGCGAGCTGGCCGTGCGCGACGGCACGCCGCTCTGATCCGTACCACCCGCCAGACCAAGCGAGGGCCGCCCCGTGTCCGGGGCGGCCCTCGCTTGGTCGTCCTCTCAGACCGTGCCGTAGAGCCGATCGCCCGCGTCGCCGAGGCCGGGCACGATGTAGGCATGGTCGTCCAGCCGATCGTCGAGTGCCGCGCCGACGATCGGCACGTCGGGGTGCTGCTCCTGCACGACGCGCACGCCCTCCGGTGCCGCGACGAGGCAGAGCAGCGTCACACCGCGCGCACCCGCCTGCTTGACGAGCGAGATGGCAGCCGCTGCCGAACCGCCGGTCGCCAGCATCGGGTCGACGATGATCGCGTGCCGCTGCGCTGTGTCGGCCGGCAGCTTGCGGTAGTACTCGACCGGCAGATGGGTCCTCGGGTCGCGCGCGAGGCCGATGTGGCCGACCGCTGCCGCCGGCAGGAGGCGAAGGAGCGCCTCCGTCATGCCGAGACCCGCGCGCAGCACCGGCACGATCACGGGCTGCGCTCCGCGCAGGACGCTCCCTCTGGCTCGCCCGACCGGCGTCTCCACACTCTTCTCGTCAAGCGGCAGGTCCTGCGTCGCCGCGTAGCCGAGCAGGAGGGTGATCTCGAAGAGAAGTTCGCGAAATTCCTTGGGGCCCGTGCGCGCGTCGCGCAGGAGCGTCAGCTTGTGCTGGACGAGAGGATGGTCGATCGCCTGGAACTGCAAGGGGTTGCCCTCCTAAGCACGCCGACTGTTCGGCTCCCGTTGGTTTGCCACATTTCGACGCGATTCCTGCCGCCAGCGGATCGCAAGGCCGATCGCGACGAGCGCGAAGGGGTAGAGTGCCGCCCAGGAGAGGAATGGCCAGGCCGCAAGGCAGAGGAGGAGCGCGGCGCCCGCGAGGACGCGGTCGACCCGTCTTGGCAGAAGGCGCAGCGCGGCGAGCATCGCGAGGACGTAGAGCGCGATGAAGATGCCCGAGGACCAGGTCAGGAGCCCTTCGAGCCCGAACGGCCGCAGGGCGTCCCAGCCGAACACCGCGGCGAACACGAGGGCAAGGCTCCCCAGCACCCGTACCGGCGTGCGCCGCGCCGGGTGGAGTACACCGAAGAAGGCGGGAAAGTCCCCCGCGCGCGCCTGGGCATAGACGAGGCGGGCGAACCCGCCCACGTAGGCGTGCACCGTGCCGTAGGTGACGAGCAGCGCGAGCAGCGCCGTGGCGGCTGCGGCCCAGGGACCGATCCCCTTGCCGAGCATCACCGAGAGGGCCGCAACCCCGCCGCCCACTGCATAGCTGCGCGTCCCGACCGTGACGGCCGCGAGCAGGAGGTACAGAACGTCGATCACCACGATGCTGACCACGATGCTGCGCATGAGGTCGCGGCCCGGGTCCTCGAACTCCTCGGCGTAGTGCGCGAGCGCCTCCCAGCCGACGAAGGCCCAGAAGAGCAGCGCCATGGAGAGCCCGACGGGCGCTAGGCCATGCGGCAAGAACGGGTGGAAGGCCTGCGCCTGCACGCGGGTCGCGCCGACCCCGATCGCGAGCAGCAACAGCAGCGCGATCAGCACGACGATGGCGCTCGCGGTGCGCCCCGAGATCTCCACGCCCAGCGCGTTCAGGACCACCGCCACAGCGAGCAGCAGCGCGGCGGAGGGCAGCACGAACCAGTGCCCGAGCCCGAGCGCCGCCTGCACGTAGCCGCCGCCGATCAGGGCCGCGATCGGGGCGGCGACCGGCACGGTACCGAGAAAGAGCCACCCGGCCGCCGTCCCGCCCCAGTCGCCGAAGGCGGCGCGCGCGAACGCCGCGACCCCTCCGGCGTCGGGCACCGCCACTGCAAGCCGCCCGAGCACGAGCGCGAGTGGAACGATCAGGATGCCCATGCCGAGCCAGGCGAGCAGACCGCCTGGCCCCGCGAGGCGCGCGGTGAGCGCCGGCAGGTAGAGGACCCCCGAACCGAGCACCGACGCGATCGTCAGCGCCGCGCCCTCACGCCACCCGAGCGCCTTGCGCAGGCCCGTAGCCCGGTCGCCCGCCTCCAATCAAGGCACCTCCCTTGCACCAAGGTACAGCGCACCTTGCGCGTGTCAACCGGCTTTCGTGCCGTAGCGCACGATGCGCGGGCTCGGCCGGTAGTCGTCGATGCCGAGGTCGAGCGTATTCTTGCGGCCGTCCGGCCAGTTCTGCTCGAGCCACGTATGCACGCGCACCCCGCGCTGGCCGGGCATGTCGATCGCCTCCTTGCCCTGGGCGAGCGAGGGGTCCGCCCTGCGAATGGTCCCAAACGCCGTTTCGGACAGCGTCTCGTGGCGGTAGCGCACGTCGGGCGGCTGGCGGCTGCCGAAGAACTCGGCCGTGATCCGGGGCCCTTGCGCGCGCATCAGGAGGCGCAGGGGCTCGCCCGTGTCGTTGCGGATCTTGAGGTCGAGGTACCCGTAGGCGATCGTCGAGTCCTCTCCCGGCAGGAGATAGGGCACCGTCAGGCCGTGCTGGTGGCGCTCCACGATCGGCAGTCCGGCGCGCCGCGCCGCGTTGTAGACGGTCGAGGCGACCTGGCAGACGCCCCCGCCGTACCCTTCCACGATGCGGTCGCCGACGAAGACGTGCCCGATGTGGAACCCGTTCTCGCGGCTCGCCTGACCGAGCGCGCCGTTGAAGGAGAGCACGCCCCCGGTCGGCACGACGGTGCCGCAAAGCCTTCTCGCCGCGAGGGTGAGGTTCATGTTGCGGTCGTTGGACGAGCCCGGGTAGTAGGTCGTGAAATGCCCGATCAGCATCCAGGGCAGGCCGGAACCGCCGGCGGGCTCCGGCGCGCATCCGGTCGCGGCAACCGGCGCCGCGCCGGGCGCAGAGTTCGCCTTGGCTGCCTGCACAGCGTGCGGCGGGCTCGTGCGCGGCGCACGCAGAGAAGAGGGCACGAGCGGCACGAGCAGGAGCGCAAGAAGTATGAGCAGCGGCAAACGTCGCCGCATCGCGTCACCCCCTGCGCTTAGCATGGCCGAGAGACGCGAGGGGCGGCGGCGCAAATTCTAGGAAGCGCTCTCCCTGCCGGCAAGCGAGTGGCCGGGGCGGTCGACGATCACCTCGCAGTTCGCGCGGCGGATCACCTGTGCGACGTTGCGCGAGAGCTCCTCGCCGGGCATGCGCTGCTTGGGATCGAGGCCGAGCACAATGAGGTCGGCCCGGCGCTCGCGCGCGACGCGCACGATGCCTTCCCAGGCGCTGCGGGCCGGGATCACCACGCGGTCGAAGGGCAGTTCGTGCTGGTCGCAGATCGCCGCCCCGACCTCGATTGCCTCCTCGGCGCGCAGCCGCTGCGCCGGCATGCCCGCGTCGAGCGGCAGCGAGAGCGGCACCTCGACCACGCCCACGAGCAGGATCTGCGCCTGCTGCGGCTCCGCAAGGCGGCAGGCGAGTTCGACGGCGCGTTCGGAGGAGAGCGAGTTCACGACCGGCACGACGACGGTGCGCAGGTCGTTGACCGTCCGCCGGATCTGCGCGACCTCGTACGGCACGAGCGGAGGGATGCGGAACATCCAACGGAAGACGATCACCAGGAGGACGAGGAAGACGGCCGCGATCACGCTGCCCGGCAGCCCGACGTGCAGCGCCATCAGCGACTCCTCCCCTTGCGCAGTTCGTAGATGCGGGCGGCGCCGAGGGCGAGGAAGAGCACGCCGAACGTATCGTAGAGCGCGGACGCGTGCTCGGTGAGCCCGCGGACCAGGATGACGGCCCCGAGGAGCAGCGCGACGATCCCGATCACCGCGACGAAACGGCGCCTCACGCCTGCGCCTCCCCATCCCGCGCGGCGAGCGCCGCCTCGTACTCGCTCAGGAGCTCGTACTCCTCCGCCTCGCGCAGCACCTTGCGCTGCGCGTCCTCCCAGTCGCGCTTCACGCTGCCGAAGCGCGGCAGGCGCTCCTTTTGGCGGTAGATGAAGTAGATCACGAGCATCACGATGATCCACGCGGGGCCCGCGATGCGCCCGATCTTGTGCGTCAGGATGACCTCGAAGAGGATCGTCGCGACGCCGAGGAAGCCGAAGACCGCGAGCAGCGGGAACTGGACGGGCGCGCGGCCTTCCTTGTTCTGCAGCTTGAAATTGAGCGGCATGCGGTAGGGGCGCGGCGAGTAGGGGTCCTTGAAGCGCAGGACGATCAGCGCGATGAAGACGAGCATGTAGCCCGCGGTCGCGCCGAAGGCGTACATGTTGCCGAGGGTGTTCATCGCCTCGCTCGTCATGAAGGCGAAGACCGCCTCGACCATCGCGACGGCGGAGAACACGAGGATCGTGCGGTGCGGCGTGTGGTAGCGCGGGTGTACCGCGTTGAACCACTTCGGCAGGAGGCTGAAGGTGCTCATCGAGTAGGTGAGCCGCGACGCGGACATCACGCCGGAGTTCGAGGAGATCAGCACGATCAGCCCGCCGATCAGGGCCGTCATCGGGGCGGCGACCACGCCGATGATCGGGATCTTCTGCGCCACGACCGCGATCGGGTCGCCGGCGTGCTGCGCCAGCACCTGCCAGGGCAGAAGGCCCATGCCGAGCACCGAGAACGCGAGCGCGAAGATCAGTACGTTGAAGACGAGCGAGATCGAGGTGCGCGGTACGATCGTCGCCGGCCTGCGCGTCTCCTGCGAGACCTGCGAGATCGATTCGAGGCCCACGAACGAGATGATCGCGAGCGAGGAGCCGTACATGAAGTTGTGCAGGCTCGGGAAGTGCAGCGTGATCTGCGCGAGCATCATGTTGGGGTCCCAGGCGAAGACGAAGCCGAAGAGAACGATCACGACCTGGCCGATGATCGCCAGGACGCCGAGCACCTCGTTGAGCCGCGAGGAGATCTTGATGCCAATGACGTTGATCACGACAAGGAAGACGATGATGGCGAGGGTCTCGCCGAGCCACAGAAGGTTCACGCCCTGGAAGGGGCCGATCGCCACGGCGAAGTCCGCGATGCGCACGCCGAGGGCCGGCAGGAAGAAGTTGAAGTAGCCGGACGAGGACACCGCGAAGAGCGAGATGTCGATCGTGTAGTCGAGCAGCAGTGCGGCCCCGCAGACGAATCCCCAGAAGTCCCCGATGCCGCGCAGGGTGAAATACTGCCCGCCGCCCGCCACCGGGTAGCTCGATGCGAGTTCGGTGTAGGCGAGTCCCACGAGAAGGTAGACGATGCCTGCGACGGCGAACGCGACCGGCGTCGCGCCCATCGCCGCGCCGGCGACAAGGCCGAGCGCCGTGTAGATGTCGGCGCCGACGTCGGCGTAACCCCACATGAACGAGCCCCAGACGGTTACGTCGCGCCGAAGTTGCCCGTCGCTCGATGCTTCTTCCGCCACGCGATCCCTCCCCTGGAAACCGTTCATACGGTACACCGCCAGACCTGCGCCCGCAAGCACTTGCCCGCAATCGGGCCGTTGCCGCCCCGCCGACATGGCGAGAATGGTGCCACGGCCAGCCTGCAGGGGATGCAGCCGCCTGCGGGAATCGGTTATTCTTTGTAGGATTGCAAAAGGGGCAGGGCTTGCGCCGCCACTGGGGGGTATTGTTCGGCTTGTGCGGGATCGCCGGTTTCTTCGGACCTCCGGACAGCGACCTTCTCGGGCGCATGACGAGCGCGATCTACCACCGAGGCCCTGACGACCACGGCTACTTCGAGTGTCCGGAGATGAGCATCGGCATGCGCCGGCTGAGCATCATCGACATCGCCGGCGGGCACCAGCCGATGACGAACGAGGACGCCACCGTACAGGTGGTGTACAACGGCGAGGTCTACAACTACCGGGAGGTGCGCGAGGAGCTCCAGGCGCTCGGGCACGTGTTCCGCACCGAGTCCGACACCGAAGTGATCGTGCACGGCTACGAGCAGTGGGGACCCGACTGCTTCGCCCACCTGAACGGAATGTGGGCGGTGGCGATCGCCGACCTCCCCCGCAAGCGGCTCGTCCTGGCGCGGGACCACTTCGGGATCAAGCCGCTCTACTACGTCCGCAGCGGCGGCAGGATCCTGTTCGGCTCGGAGATCAAGGCGCTCTGGCAGGACGGCGCGCTGCGCCGCGGTGTCGACGAGCAGTCCGTCTACGAGTACCTCGTGCGCGGACTGCACGACCACCGCCGCGAGACGTTCTTCGAAGGCATCCTGCACGTGCCCTCCGCGACCCATATCGTGATCGAGGGCGGCGAGGTCGTGTCCCAGGAGCGGTACTGGCAGCCGGAGCTCGGGCGCGACCGCCCGCTGACGCCCGAGGCGTTCCAGGATCTCTTCCGCCTGTCCGTCGAGCGGCGCCTGATCGCCGACGTGCCGGTCGGCGCCGCGCTCTCGGGCGGCCTCGACTCCTCGACGATCGTTTCCCTGATGACAGACCTCCTGCGCAGCCAGGTGCCCGACGCGCAGTCCCTGCGCGGCCGCGTCAAGACGTTCTCGGCGGTCTTCGACAACGACCCGATCGACGAGCGCGAGTACATCGAGACCGAGGTCGCGGCGACCGGTGCCGACACCCTCTATACCCACCCGCTCTCGAAGGAGTTCGTGAAGGAGATGGCGGATCTCGTCTGGTTCCTGGACGAGCCCGTCGTCTCCACCGGGCCCTACGCCCAGTGGTGCGTGATGCGCACGGCGCGCACGCAGGTCAAGGTCGTGCTCGACGGGCAGGGTGGAGACGAGCTGCTCGCCGGCTACGTCCCCTACCAGATGGTGTACCTGCGCCAGCTGTGGCGCGAGCGCCGCCTGGGCGCCCTCCTGCGCGAGGGCCTTGCGGCCCGCGACGTGCTCTGGCCGGTCGTGCGGCGCAGCCTCGGAAACCGCCGCAAGGGGCTGCCGATTGGGAGCCTCCTGCGCCAGGAGTTCGCCTCGCGCTGCAGCCGCCCCCTCGACACGCGCCCCGACGACAACCTCAAGGAGCGCCTGCTGCAGGACGTCACGACCTACAGCCTGCCGGCCCTCCTGCGCTACGAGGACCGCAACTCGATGGCTCACTCGATCGAATCGCGCGTTCCCTACCTCGACCAGCAGCTCGTCGAGGCGATCCTGCACCTTCCCGAGTCGCAGATCATCCGCGACGGCTGGAGCCGCATCCTGCTGCGCGAGAGCATGCGGGGACTCCTGCCGGACAAGATCCGTCTGCGCCGCTGGAAGGTCGGGTTCACGACCCCGGAGTCGCGCTGGCTCTTCGCCCGGCGCGCCGTGTTCGAAGGCCTCTTCCGCTCGCCGATGTTCCACCTGCGCCCTTACTGGAACGGCGCGCAGATCGCCGACGCGTTCCGCGACGCCGCGCAGGGCAAGGTCGAGTCGAGCCTCTTCTTCTGGCGCGTGATCAACCTCGAGCTCTGGCTGCGCGTCTACTTCGAAGGGGGCGCCCCGACCGGCGAGGAGCGGCGGGACTTCACCCGCGTCGGCGACGAGGCGTTCGCGGCGCGCGCCGGGCAGGCGGCGCAGGATCTGTGCGCGCGCTACCGGCCGAATGCGGGGCGCCACCTCTTCGCCGTCGCGGACGGCCGCGCCTACCTGCGCGCGCCGGTGCGGACCCCGCTCGTGCAGGCGCGCGACGACCTGCAACGCATCCTCGAGGAGTCGCTGCGCGGCCAGCTCGCTCCGGGCGACGTGGTCGCGATCAGCGAGAAGATCGTCGCGATCAGCCAGGGCCGCTCCTTCCCCGTGTCGGAGATCCGGCCGCGACCGCTCGCGCGCTTCCTCACCCGCTACGTGCACAAGACGCAGCACGGCATCGGACTCGGCATCCCCGAGACGATGGAGCTCGCGATCCGCGAGGTCGGCGCGACGCGCATCCTCGTCGCGGCGGGCGTCGCGGCCATCGCCAGGGCACTCGGCCGCAAGGGCGTCTTCTACGAGATGCTCGGCACGCGGGCCTCCGCGATCGACGGGCCGACGAGCGGGACGATCCCGCCCTACAACGGCCACGCGAAGCTCGCGCCCGAGAACCCCTCCGGTGTGGCGCGGGACCTCGCCGCCGCCCTCGGCGACGGGATCGGGGTCGCGATCATCGACGCGAACGACATCTCCGTCAACATCCTCGGGCACAGCCCCGGCGTCGACCCGGACCGGGTGCGCCGCCTCCTGCTCGACAACCCGCTCGGGCAAGGTCACGAGCAGACCCCTGTCGCCATCCTGCGCGAGGTGGCGAACATGGCGGAGATCGCCTGACATCACGAAGCAGGGCGGGATGGACCCCTCGGGTCCCTCCCGCCCTGCGTTCTCGGACCGGGTCTAGTCCTGCTGCAAGCTCTGCAGGTAGTGCAGGTTCTGGCGCCACACATCGCGCGCCGCCCAACTCTGGAAGGGCTCCACGAGGAGCTCCTCCGTCGTCATCGCGGGAAGCTGCGCGAAGTAGCGACGGGTCTCCTCGATCGCCGCGGGGCCGCCCAGCGGCCCGTGGCCCGGCACGACCACGCGCGGCGCAAGCTGCGCGACCTGCTGCAGGACCCCGTCCCACTCCCCGGGCCTGCCGCAGCGGACCGCCGGGTGGTTCTGCACTTGGATCAGGTCTCCGGAGAACAGCACGCCGTCCTCACGCAGCCACAGGACCGCGTCGCTCTCGGTATGGAGCGCCCCGGCGGCCAGCAGCTCGACGCGCCGGCGTGCGCCCGCGATCGTCAGGCTGCGCTCGAAGAGGAGTTCCGGGTAGTGCGGGGCGAGCGCCGCGTGCTGGGCGAGCAGTGCTGCAAAGTCGGCGTAGAAGCCTGCGCGCTCGCGCCGCAGTTCCGCGCTCTGCGCCTCCTCCACCTGCCGGGCGCTGCCCTCGAGGAGCTCCTTGCGCTCCTCCTCGCTCGAGGAGAGGACGCTCCCGACGCGGCGGCGCATCACCGCGTCGGTCGTCCCGGTGGCGATCACGACCGCGTCGGGGAATGCCTGGGCACCCATCACGTGGTCGTAGTCGCGGTGGCTCAGCACGAGGTAACGGACTCGTCCGCCCGTGACCTCTTCGGCCGCAGCCCGCAGCGCCGCCCCGGCCGACGGCGTCATCATGGCATCGAAGACGAGCGCCGCGCCGCCCAGGTCGACGATGCCTGCGTTCGACCCCGCCCCGCTGCCCCGCTTCGCAATCGCGGCGAAGACGCCCAAAGCGACCTCCTGCAGCGTGAAGAAGTCCCCGTCGCGCAGCCCTGCCACGGTCCTCCCCCTTCCTGCGTCTCGGCGGGCCGCTCCCGCCTAGGACTCCGTCTGCAGGTATTCCAGGTACCAGTCGCTCAGCTCCCGAAGGCGGTGGATCCGGTTCCACGGCTTGCCCGTGCGGTTCATCCCGTGGAACTCGTCCGGGTAGCGCACGAAGCGCACCGGCGCCTTGCCCAGCCACTTGACCGCCGTGTAGAGCATCATCCCCTGCTCGATCGGGCAGCGCAGATCGCCCTCCTGGTTCTCGATCAGGAGCGGCGTGTTGATCTGTTCCACGTAGGTGATCGGGCTCTGCTGGCGGTACCACGTGTCGTCGGCCCACGGCGGCACGCCGCCTGCGCGGCGCGTCCAGTCCCATCCCCCGTCGCCCGTGCCGATCATCGCGCGCCAGTCGACGACCGAGCGCCCGCTCACGGCCGCCTTGAAGCGGTTCGTATGCCCGATGATCCAGTTGGTCATGTAGCCGCCGTAGGAGCCGCCGCCGACCCCGAGGCGATCCGCATCGATCCAGGCGTTGCGCTCGATGGCGGCGTCGAGCCCGGTGTAGATGTCCTTGAGGTCGAGATTGCCCCACTCGTAGCGGATCGCAGCGCAGAACGCCCGGCCGTAGCCCTGCGATCCGCGCGGGTTCGTGTAGACGACGCCCGTGCCCTGCGCCGCGAGCAGCTGGAACTCGAAGAAGTAGGTATGCGAGTACATGCTCATCGGGCCGCCGTGGATCATCAGCACCGTCGGCACGCGCGCACCCCGCGGCGCACGCAGCGGGCGGATCACCCACGTGTCGACGCTGTGCCCCCCGCCCGAAGGAGCCTCGAAGAAGTCCGGCACCGCCGTCTCGACCTCCTGGAAGAGCTCGCGGTTCACGTCGGTGAGCCGGCGCAGCGCCCCCTCCTCGAGCAGGTAGATGTTGCCGGGGTCGGTCGGGGTCGAGAGCGCGAGAGCCATGCGCGATCCGCAGGCGGCGTAGTCGTACACGACATGGTGCCCCTCGGTCAGCTGCTCCACGTCGCCCGTGGCGAGGGAGAAGCGGCACAGCTGCGCCGTGCCGCGGATCGAGGCGATCGCGAGAAGCGATGCGCCGTCCTCGCTCCAGGTGATGCCTGGGGAAGCCGGGGCCGGCACATCGCAGACCGTCGAGTCGCCGAGCGTGTGGTCAA
>JAJYTV010000376.1 GCA_021792885.1 Bacillota bacterium | reverse complement strand
GTCTAGGCCGCGCGCGGCCGCCGCACGTAGCGCAGCACCCCGAGCACGAGCGCGAGCGCAGGCACGGCGATGGCGATGCCGAGGAAGAGGTTGCCGAGCCACGCGCCGGGGTCGCCGATCTCGAACGGCCAGCGCAGCGTGAACCCGGCCGGCAGGTTCGTGGCGTTGAAGCTCGTGAGGAGCTTGCCGCCGATCTTCACCTCGGTCCCTAGCTGGAAGGGGGCGATGCCGAGCCCCGACGGGTGCACCTGCGGGCCCGTCAGCAGCACGACGCGGGCGATCGGCGCGGGGCTGCGCCAGATGAAGAGGAAGTCCCCCACCGGCGGGTAGGCGACGCGGTAGGTCGCCTGCGCGCTGCCGCTGGGGCTCTGCACCATCGCCTCGCTGCCCTCGGCGCCCTCCCGCGTCAGGAAGTGCTGGCCGCCGCCCACCTTGATGTTCGTCGCCCCCGGCAGGATCGGCAGCGCGAGGAGGCTGCCCTTGGCCGCCGACGCGATCTCGAACACGTCGACGCCGCCGTTTGCGTAGGTCACCGCGATCTCCACGGCGTCGAGCTTCGCCGGCACCGGCGATGCGGCCATCGCCGGTGCCGCGAGGGCAAGCGCGCCGAACAATCCCAGCAGCGTGGTACGAAGGCTCCTCATGGCCTGTCCTCCTCCCCCGAGAGGTCCGAGGCCGCGAGCTTGCCCGTCGCGAGGTCCTCGAGTACCGCGCTGCGGTCCGATGGCAGGGGCGCGGGCTCCTCCTGCGCCTCGGCGCGCGGCGCGACGAAGAGGGGCCCCAGGGCCAACACCACGGCGGCGGCCAAGACGAGCAGGAAGATCAGGAGCTCCAAGCGACCGCCTCCTTGCGCGCCGTGGCCGCGGAGGGGCTCTGCGGCTCCGAGAGCGAGAGCAGGATGCCGAGCACGACGATCAGCGCGCCGAACCAGATCCAGCTGACGAGGGGCTCGACGATCAGGAGCACCGTCGCCTGGTCGCCCTGCCAGCCGGAGAGCACCGTGTAGACGTCGGCGAGCGGTCCCGAGCGCAGGGCCGGCAGGCCCATCGGCTGCGCCGGCCCGCTGATCTGCGGGTAGAAGGTCTGCTGGGGCGAGAGCGCGACGTTCCCAAGGCTCCCGCCCTGCACCGTGAGCTTTGCCGCGACGCGCCGCAGGCCGTGCGGGTAGCCCTCTTTGAGGCCGTGGAACGTCACCTGGTATTCGCCGATGCGCGCGGACTGCCCGGGCGCGAGCGTCACGGTTTTCTGCACCTGCTGCAGCGTCGAGAAGGTGAGGCCGGCCGCAAGCACGAGGATGCCGAGGTGCACGACGTAGCCGCCGTAGCGGCGGCGATTCGCGCGCACGAATCCGACCGCCGCGCGCAGCGCCCCCTCGCGCATGCCGCTGCGCCGCGCCCGGTAGCCGAGGTAGAACTCGCGCAGGAGCGTCGCAGCCGAGAGCCAGAGCCCGCCCACGAGCACCGCAG
Organism: Bacillota bacterium; assembly: GCA_021792885.1. GTDB lineage: Bacteria > Bacillota > Sulfobacillia > JAJZYS01 > JAJYTV01 > JAJYTV01. Next base: position 1,232 of record JAJYTV010000376.1, on the reverse strand, counting down.
GCACGAAGGAGTGCGCGAGCAGCAGCGTCACGATCGCGGCGACGATGCCGAGCCCGAAGGGGATCTGCAGGCCGCGCCAGAGCCGGCGCAGGTTCGCCTGGCGCCAGGGCACGAGCGGGCAGACGCCCATCAGCAGGATCACCGCGAAGGCGATCGGTCCGAACACGGCGTCGTAGAACGGCGGCCCGACCGTGACCGGCAGGCCGCCCGTCGCCTGGCTGATCAAGGGGTAGAGGGTTCCCCAGAGGATCGCGACCGATGCCCCGAGCAGGAGGACGTTATTGAGCAGGAAGCTGCCTTCCTTGGAGACGACCCCTTCCACCTCGCGCTCGTCGCGCAGGCTGTGCCGACGCCAGACGAGCAGCCCGATCGAGCCGATCGTGGCGACCGCGAGGTAGCCGAGGAAGTAGGGCCAGACGCCGCCCTCGTTCGAGAAGGTGTGCACGGAGTTGACGATGCCCGAGCGCGTGATGAACGTGCCGAGGATCGTCAGGAGGAAGGTCACGATGACGAGCACGGCGTTCCATGCCCGCATCATGCCGCGCCGGGCCTCCACGGTCGCGGAGTGCAGGAAGGCCGTCGCCGTCAGCCACGGCAAAAACGATGCGTTCTCCACAGGATCCCACGCCCAGTACCCGCCCCAGCCGAGCACCCGGTAGGACCAGTGCGCGCCGAGGGCGATGCCCGCGCTGAGGAAGAGCCACGCGACGAGCGTCGTGCGCCGCGTCTGCTGGAGCCACGCGAGGTCCGTGCGGTTCGTCAACAGCGCGGCGACGGCGAAGGCGAACGGCACCGTGAGGCCGACGTAGCCGCTGTAGAGCAGCAGGGGATGGATCATCATCTCCGGATACTGCAAGAGGGGATTCAGGCCGGCGCCCTCGTAGACGGTGCCGGACGCGACGGCGAACGGGTTGTCGAGAACGTTGAGAACGAAGAGGTAGAAGAGCGCGACGAGTTCCATCACCGCGATCGCCGGGTTCACGAGGTTCCTGCCCTGGCGCGGGGGGCGCAGGGCGGTGTAGAGGATATAGAGCGAGAGCACGAGGAGCCACAGCAGGAGCGAACCCGAGAAACCGCTCCAGAAGGCGGTTACCTTGTAGGCGAGGGGAAGGGTGCGGCTCGTCTCCTGCGCGACCGCGAGGATCTGGAAGTCGCCCGTGACGAGCGCGTGCCAGAGCACCGCCGAGGCGACGATGATGGTGACCGAGAAGGCGATCGCGCCGCCGCGCCCG
>JAJYTV010000375.1 GCA_021792885.1 Bacillota bacterium | reverse complement strand
CCTCCTCGCGAAGGGGATCGAGGGCAGCGACCAGCCGCGGCTCGGCCTCATGGACATCAGCGTGCGCCGCAACGCGTTCGGCCGCCAGCGCGAGAGCTTCGAGGAGGAGATCGCGGTCGCGGCGATCGCGGGCGCGCCGATCCGCGGGGTCTTCATCCGGGCGCCGTACGTGGTCTCCACCGGCGAGGGCGTCGAGGTGCTCGGCAGGGTCGACGGCAAGATCGTGCTCTGCCGGCAGGGCCGCATGCTGGCCGGCTCGTTCCACCCGGAACTCACCGACGATCAGCGCCTGCACCGCTACTTCATCGAGGAGGTTGTGCGAGAGGGCGCCTGACTTGCCCTCACACGCCGCCACCTGTTACAATGCGGGAACACGAAGATCTCAGCGACGATGGGGAATGTTCCCGCAAGGCGCTGCCCAGAGAGCCGGCGGCAGGTGCGAGCCGGTGCAGCGGGCGGAGGGCTTCCACCCCGGAGCCTTCGGCGACGAGCCGGACGGCTGGCGCCCGATAGCGCGCCGCAAGCCGCGCCGTGTGCGCGGGAAGAAGGGTGGCACCGCGGCCGTTCGCCCCTTGGCGACGGCCGCTTTTCTGTTGCTTTCGAAGGAGGCGGCCTCTTTGGAACCGTTGCGGTTCGCACGAGGAGTGCTGGAGATCCTGGATCAGCGCCTCTTGCCCCACGAGGTGCGCTACCTCTCCGTGCACGACGCCCGCGGCGCGCGCGACGCCATCGCCGAGATGGCTGTGCGCGGCGCCCCCGCGATCGGCCTCTGCGCGGCGTACGCCGTGGCGCTCGCGGCGCGCGAGGCGGCCGCCTCCGAGGACCCCGAGACGACGCTTTCGGCCCGCTGCGGGGAGGTCGCCACAGCACGCCCGACTGCCGTCAACCTCCGCTACGAGGTGCAGCAGGCGACGGCCGCGCTGCCGAAGGACCCGAACGGCTGGTATGCCGCCGCGCTGCGCTACGCCGAAGGCCGCCACCGCGACCAGCAGGCGGAGGACGCGGCGATCGCGCGCCACGCGCTCGAACTCTTCCGCCCGGGGATGCGCGTTCTGACCCACTGCAACACCGGCGGCCTCGCGACGGGCGCGAGCGGCACGGCGCTCGGGGCGATCGTCTCCGCCCACCGCGCGCTCGGGCTTTCGGAGGTGTTCGTCGACGAGACGCGGCCGCGCCTGCAGGGCGCGCGGCTCACGGCCTACGAACTCGGGCAGAAAAGCGTGCCCCACCACGTGATCGTCGACGGTGCGGCCGCGCAGTTCATGGCGCAGGGAAGGGTCGACCTCGTGATCGTCGGTGCGGACCGCATCGGGGAGGATGGCAGGACGGCGAACAAGATCGGGACCTACATGCTCGCCGTGCTCGCGCACCACCACGGGATCCCGTTCGTCGTGGCCGCGCCGCGCTCGAGCTGCGATGCGGCCTGGCGCGGCGAGGTGCGGATCGAGATCGAGGAGCGATCTCCCGAGGAGGTGCTCGCGCCGCTCGGAACCCCGTTCGCGGCGCCGGGCAGCTCCGCCTACAACCCCGCGTTCGACGTTACCCCCGGGGATCTCGTCAGTGCAATCGTCCGCGAGGACGGGCTCTTTTGGCCACCGTACCTCTTGGGCTAATCGAGGAGGCTGAGAGCGATGCATGACCCGAAGAAGCTGCGCGAGGAGACGGCGGAATACCGCAGACGGCTCGCCCGTCGCGGCGCAGAGGACCTCTTGGACGCTGCGCTCGCCGTCGACGAGCGGCGCCTTGCGGCGCTGCGCCGCGTCGAGGACCTGCGCGCGGAGCGCAACCGCTCGACCGAAGCCATCGCGCGCCGGCGCAAGGCGGGGGAGGATGCGCAGGAGGAGATCGCGCGCATGCGCGCTCTCGGCGACGAGCTGAAGGCCGAGGAAGCTGCGCTCGCCGGGCTCGAGGAGGAAGTGCAGGGCCTTTGGCTGCAGATCCCCAACATCCCGGCCGACGACATGCCGGACGGCGTCGAGCCGCGCGAGGAGCGGGTGGTGCTGCAGGCGCCGGTCTTCGACTTCGAGCCGAAGGCGCACTGGGACATCGGCACGGACCTCGGCATCCTCGACTTCGACCGCGCGGCGCGCATGTCGGGCTCGCGCTTCGCGATGCAGCGCAAGCAGGGCGCGCGCCTCGAGCGGGCGCTGATCAACTTCATGCTGGACCTGCACACGGGACGCGGCTACGAGGAGGTCTTCCCGCCGTTCCTCGTCCAGGAGCCCGCCCTCTACGGCACCGGCCAGCTGCCGAAGTTCCGCGAGGACATGTTCCAGACCCAGACCGGCCACTTCCTCATCTCGACGGCGGAGATCCCGGTCACGAACATGCACCGCGAGGAGATCCTCGACGGCAAGGACCTGCCGCTGCGCTACTGCGCCTACAGCGCCTGCTTCCGTTCGGAGGCTGGCGCGGCCGGCCGCGACACGCGCGGCCTCATACGCCTGCACCAGTTCAACAAGGTGGAGATCGTCCACTTCACGCGCCCGGAGCAGTCGATGGACGCCCTCGAGGAAATCGTGCGCGAGGCGGAGGAAGTGCTGCGCCAGCTCGAGCTGCACTACCGCGTCGTGACGCTGCCGACGGGCGATTTCGGCTTCTCGGCGCACAAGACCTACGACATCGAGGTCTGGCTACCAAGCGTCAACATGTTCCGCGAGATCTCGTCGGCCACGAACTTCCTCGACTTCCAGGCGCGGCGTGCGAACATAG
>JAJYTV010000374.1 GCA_021792885.1 Bacillota bacterium | reverse complement strand
ACGGCGACATGGACCGGCTCGGGGTCGTCGACGACGCGGGTGCGGTGCGGGCGGTCGACGAGCTCCTGATCGTCTACTGGCGGGATATCTTCCCGCGCAACCCAACGACGCGGACGCTCGTCGAGGTGAAGTGCTCGAACAGGCTCGTGAACGACCTGCGCCGCCTCGGCGCGAGCCCGGAGTTCACCCCGACCGGCCATTCCCTGATCAAGGCGCGCATGCGGGAGATCGGCGCCGCCTTCGCCGGCGAGCTCTCGGGACACATCTTCTTCGCCGACCGCTTCACAGGCGACGACGACGCGCTCTACGCCGCGCTGCGCACCGCCGAGATCGTGGAACAGAGCGGGCACTCCCTGCGTACTCTCCTAGCGGATCTCCCCCCTGCCTTCGCGACGCCCGAGACGCGCGTGCACTGCGAGGAGAGCGAGAAGTGGCGTGTCACGGAAGCGGTCACGCGCCGCTTCGAAGGCCGCTTCCCGGTCGTCACGGTGGACGGCGTGCGCGTCCAGTTCCCCCACGCCTGGGCGCTCTTGCGCGCCTCGAACACCGAACCGGCGCTCGTGCTGCGGGCCGAAGGCGAAAGCGAGTCGGATCTGCTCGCGGCGAAGCAGGAGATGGAGCAGGCGCTGCGGGGGCTCGATGGGGTTGGTCGGTTGGAATGGTAGCAACTTCATCATCTTGACGAGTGCGGCGGAGCAAGCGGGACCTTCGACGTGTCTTGCGACATTGAACGGCAAAAACGGCACCAAATCACCGCACAGGTGTTGCACTGGCAGCACAGAGTGCTATATTGATGTTGGATCGTCTGTTAGGTGAGGCTACCCGCGAGAGACATGCTCTTGCCCGGAAACATCGAGAGATGCCCACGGGTGAAACAGTTCCGGTCGGAATGAAGGCCGGAACCAGAGGGCTGGAACCTGCAAGGTTCCTATGCCGTGCGGTGCCAAAGCTCAACGAGGAGACGCCGGTCTTTCTGGGCGTGTTCTCACGCCCAGATTTCTTTTGGAGAGGGGGGATCGGCCGTGCCGGACGATAGTCCGAACGGGAAGCGCCGCGAGAAGCTGGGCGGGACCGCGCGTGCGGCCCGTCCCCCCCATCGTCGTACCCGCTAGTCGGTACCTTTGGGGCCTGTGCCCTCGCCGCCGCTTCCCCCTGCGCCTGCGCCGCGGAACGGGAAGGGGGCGAACGCATGGACTCGGTGAGGCTGGAGGAACTCGAGCACGCGCTGCCGCGGGACGTGCGTCAGCGCGCCCAGGACCGCGCGGAGATCCGCCGCGCCCAAGAAAGCGGCAGCCTCTGGGCGAGGCTGCGGGTGCTGCTCCTGCTCCTCGGACCGGGCATCCTCGTGATGATCGCCGACAATGACGCCGGCGGCGTCATCACCTACGCGCAAACCGGCGCCAGCTATGGCCTCGGATTCTTCATCCCGTTCCTCGTCCTGATGATCCCCGTCGCCTTCGTCGTCCAGGAGATGACGGTGCGGCTCGGCGCCGTGACGCGCCGCGGCCACGCCGAGATGATCTTCATGCGCTACGGCCGGTTCTGGGGTACCTTCTCCGCCGTGGACCTCGTCATCGCGAACGCCTTGACGCTGATCACGGAGTTCATCGGGATCGGCACCGGACTCGCGGCCTTCGGCGTGCCGCTGCCCGTCGGCGTCCTCCTGGGGCTCGTGCTCGTGCTCGGCGTGACGCTGATCGGCCGTTACCGCCTGTGGGAGCGCATCTCGCTCTGGATCGCGTTGCTGAACCTCGTGTTCGTCCCGCTCGCGCTGCTCGCCCACCCGCACTGGTCGCTCGTGGCGCAGAGCTTCCGCACCTGGCACATCCCCGGCGGGCTGACCGGCGCCTTCCTCATGCTGCTGCTCGCGAACCTCGGAACGACGATCGCTCCCTGGATGCTCTTCTTCCAGCAGTCCGCCGTCGTCGACAAGGGCCTGACGCCCAAGGAGATGCGGTTCGGCCGGCTCGACACCCTGCTCGGCGGCATCATCATGGGCATCGTCGCCCTCGCGATCGTCATCCTCGCTGCGAGCGTCATGCATGGCACGCCTGGCTCGAGCGGCCTCGAGATCCAGAACATCCTGCAGGCCGTCGGCCGGAAGATCGGGCCCGCCGCCCAGTCCCTCTTCGCACTCGGCCTCGTGGAGGCGGGCCTGATCGCCGCCATGGCGATCACGGCCAGCACATCCTGGGCCGCGGGCGAAGCGCTCGGGTTGCGGACGCGCAGCCTCAACGCCAGGCCGAAAGAAGCGCTCTCCTTCTATCTTCCCGGTGTGCTCGCCGCCACCGTCGCCGCCTGCGTCGTGCTGATCCCCGGCGCGCCGCTCGGCTACCTGAACATCCTCGTGCAGGTGCTCGCGACCGTGTTCATGCCGGCCGCGCTGCTCTTCCTGCTGCTGCTCGTGAACGACCGCGAGGTCATGGGCGACTTCGTCAACTCGCGGCTGCAGAACACAGCGGCAATCGGCATCGTCGGCTTCCTCATCCTGATGAACGGCGCCTTCGGCGCGTCGATCCTCTTCCCGCACCTCATTCGCTGAAAAGGAGGTACCGCCCATGGCTCGCGCCATCGCACCCGACGAGATCCTCCGCGTCGTCGCCGAAGAGGAGCTCTTGCAGGAACCGCCCGTCTACAGCCGCGTCGCCGTGCGCGGACCGATCGCCATCGTCTGGTGGGGACTGCGCATCTACGTTCTGCTCATGGCCGTACTGATCGCGGAGATCGGAA